>JBBQJM010000379.1:0-4330 GCA_038325895.1 Mycobacteriales bacterium | reverse complement strand
ACTACCATGGATGCTACTGACGGGTAACTTCACCGCGCCGGAAAGGCGCACGCGGCTACCGGCTGCCGCCCGAGAGCATCCAGGGGAACGCTGTGACGAGCGAGTTGTTCACGCTGAACGAGGACCACCGCGATGTGCGGGAGGCGATCCGGGAGATCGCGCAGAACGAGATCGCCCCGTTCGCAGCGGATGTCGACGAACGCGAGCGCTACCCGGTCGAGGCGCGGAAAGCCTTGACGGCCGCGGGTTTCCAAGCGGTTCATATTCCGGAGGAATATGAAGGAGCGGGCGCGGATGCGGTCGCAACGGTGATCGTCATCGAGGAAGTGGCCAGGGTCTGCGCGTCGTCGTCGTTGATCCCCGCGGTGAACAAGCTGGGCTCCACTCCGATCCTGCTGTCCGGGTCCGAGGAGCTCAAGCGGCTGGTGCTGCCCTCGATCGCGTCGGGGGACGCGATGATCTCGTATGCGCTCTCCGAACGCGAGGCCGGATCGGACGCCGCGGCCATGCGGACAAGGGCGGTCGCCGACGGCGAGGACTGGGTGCTGAACGGAACGAAGTGCTGGATCACCAACGCCGGAGTGTCCAGCTGGTACACGGTGATGGCGGTCACCGACCCGAAGAAGAAGTCGAAGGGTATTTCCGCATTCGTGGTGCACGCCGACGATCCGGGTTTCGTGGTGGGTACCAAGGAGCGGAAATTGGGGATCAAGGGTTCGCCGACCCGGGAGATCCATCTCGAGAATTGCCGGATTCCGGGGGTCCGGATCATCGGTGAGCCAGGGACCGGATTCGCGACTGCCCTGGCAACGCTGGATCACACCAGGCCGACGATCGGTGCGCAGGCCGTGGGGATCGCCCAGGGCGCGCTGGATGTCGCGGTGGGATATGTCAGGGAGCGCAGGCAGTTCGGGAAGAAGCTGGCCGAGTTCCAGGGTCTGCAGTTCATGATCGCGGACATGGCCATGGAGATCGAAGCGGCCCGGACGCTGGTGTACCAGGCCGCGGCCGCGGCAGAGCGCGGGGACGCGAACAAGACCTTCCTGGCGGCCGCCGCGAAATGCCTTGCATCGGATGTGGCGATGAAGGTGACGGTCGATGCCGTGCAACTGCTGGGCGGCGCCGGGTACACCCGGGATTTCCCGGTCGAGCGGATGATGCGGGACGCCAAGATCACCCAGATCTACGAGGGCACCAACCAGGTGCAGCGATTGGTGATGGCGCGCTCGTTGCTGCGGTAGGTGCGCCTCGGTCGTTGCGCCAGCCGGCGCCCTGAGGGCAGACCGGCCGTGCCCCCGCGGTAATAGGGCTGCGGGAAGAGGGCTGCGGGAATAGGGCTGCGGGAAGAGGACTGCGGTAATAGGACTGCGGTAATAGGTCAGAATGAACAGCACCATGAGCACCGTCACCCCCGCCGGGTTCCTCCCAGTTCGACCACGACACGGTCGCGCCTGTCGGTCGCCGGCGTTCTTGCGGTGTTGGTCCCGCTGGCCCTGGTGGCCGCGGATGTGCTCGCCACCAGAGTGGGTCCGGGGCCGGACATCCTGGTCGGACTGTGCCTGGTCGGCCTGCTCGCGGTGGTGGCCTGGTTGGCCGGTCTGCGGCTGGACGATCTCGGTCTGGCCAGCTCGAGCTGGGCGGCCGGGCTGCGCTGGGGGCTCGGCGCCGCGGCGCTGTTGGCGGCGTCGTACCTGGCCGCGCTGGCGATCACGCCGCTGCGCTCGTCCGTGGCCGAGGTCGCCGCTCCGACATGGTCCGCCGCCATGGTCAGCGCGCTGATCCTGATCCCGCTGGGCACCGTCATCCACGAGGAGTTCGCGTTCCGCGGGGTGCTCTTCGGTCTGCTGAACCGACGCAGCGGCCGCCGGATTGCGGTGCTCGGCTCTTCGGCGGTGTTCGGGCTGTGGCACATCGTGCCCGCGCCGGCCGCAGGGCCGACCAACGCCGCCATGGCCGATGCGGTCGGCGAGGGATTCGGCGGCACCGCGCTGCGGCTGGCCGGCACGGTGCTGGTCACCGGGCTGGGCGGGATCGTGCTGTGCGAGCTGCGGGTCCGCTCCGGCAGTCTGGTCGCGCCGATCCTGCTGCACTGGGCGGTCAACGCCGGCGGAGTCCTGTTCGTGCTGCTGGCCTAGACAGCGGGCCGGACAGCCTCAGCCGTGCACCCGGCGCAAGCCGGGGATGTCCGTGCCCAGCGTGACGGTGGCGCGTTCGTCACCGGCGACGGAGGCGAGCCGAACGGCATGGTCCGGGCCCGCCGGGAACCCCGGCCCGACCTGGATCAGCGAACCGTCGGCGGCCAGGGCGCCGAGCACGCCGGCCACCACGCCGTGCGGCAGCGTCAACGCGTCGACGGAGAACAGCCGCCCGCCGGGCCCGATCGCGGCGGCTGCCGCTCGGGCCCGATCCAGCAGTTCGGCGACACTGATCGCTCCCGCGGCGGTCAGCACCGCAGGCGAGTCCGGCGACGGTCCGGCGCCCCACGGCGCGAACCGGTCGCCCTGTGGGAGGACCGCTGACGAGAAGTCGCGTTGGTGTGCCTGCACCTCGGTGCTGGGGGCGCCCAGCGGGTGCCCCGACACCACGAACACCTCGTCCGCGGACGCGTCGGCACCCTGGTCGACGAACGCGGCCACGGCCGCCGGGTCGTCCTGGTCGGTCACGGTCATGCGGGCCCACCAGGCCCCGAGCAGCAACGGCACCAGCTGCCAACTCGGCGTGGTGCGCACCACCACGACCCCACCGGTGGTGCCGCCCAGCTCGTCGCAGAGCAGCCCGGCGACTTTCGCCGACCAGTTGGCCAGCGACGCCGTCGACAGCTCGGTGCGGCCCGCGCCGTACCAGGTGATGCGGGGCTTTCCGGATTCGCCGGCCAGCAACGGGCCGAGCAGGGTGGCGGTGACGCCGACCTCACGCGGTCGCGTCATCGGATGTCCGTCGGCACAGTCGGCACAGTCGGGACAGTCGGGACAGTCGGCGGGCTCAGTTGACGCATGGCACCGAGACAGCGGAGAGCACGACCTTGGCGACAGCCGGTTGGGCGGCTGTGTGTTCGGAGGGTGCAGGCCCGGCCTGGGCTGCACCGGCCTGGGTGAGTGCAGGGAGCTGGAAGGACGCCCCGGGGGACCGCAGCCCCGACCCCGGCACCTTCAGATCCGTGCCGACGACAACCAGCACGTGTCCGGACTGCACGGCATCGTCCGGCACGAGCTCTCCCACCCCGAAGGCATCCAGCACCTGCTGGGCGGCGCTCTGTCCGTCCGCGCCGTAATGGACCTCGGTGGTCTGCTGCTCGTTCCGCTTCTTGGTCCCCGGCACCACACCCAGCCCGCCGAGGGTGAAGCCGCCCTCGGTCACGATGTCCGCCGCGTACTCCGTGACGCCGTCCGCGACCGTGCCGTCCTGGACGTCCACTGTCACAGACGCCGGATCGACGGCGGCCGCGGTGGTGTCCGCTGCACTGGTCTGCTCGGCGTTGCCGCTGTCGATCGCGCCGAAGAAGGCCTTGATCTCCGCGGGATTCGTCGCCAGCGCGTCGCTGTTGGTCGACGCCTCCGGTCCGGTGGTGGGCAGCGTCTCGAAGGTGATGTTGCCGGACGAGAGGTTGGCCATCTGCTCGGCGAAACTCAGCACCGAGAAGCCCTTGTCGAACACCACCGAGCGGTTGACCGCGTCGACCATATCGGACAGCTTGGACGGGTTGGCCAGCGTGCCGACGGACAGGATCTTGCTGACCGCGCCGGACAGGAACGCCTGCTGGCGCTTGACCCGATCCAGGTCGCCGGCCGGCAGACCGTGCCGCTGGCGGACGAAGGACAGCGCCGCGGTGCCCTGGACGTCCTGCGGTCCGGCGTCGAACTTGGCCCCTGACCACGGGTCGTCGACGGCGGCGTTCAGGCAGACGGGCACACCGCCGATGGCGTTGGACAGCAGGAAGAAGCCGAGCAGGTTGACCTCGGCGTAGTGGTCGACCTGCATTCCGGTGAATGCCTGGATCACCCGGATGAGCATCGTGCGGCCGGCCTCGTTGGACTCGCGCTCGCGCTGCGCCGGGTCCGTCACCCCCTGGTTGACCAGGCGTTCCTCCGTGTACGCCTTCGCGGTGGCGTAGTAGGAGTTGATCTTGTTGGCCTTGTAGGTGCCCTCGGTGCCGTCGCCGTAGGGGCCGGTCACTCGGTCGGCCACCTTCTGGGTGATCCAGGTGTCCCGGGGGATCGAGACGGCGGTCGCTTTGCCGCCACCCTCGGGCACGTGCACCAGCATCATCGTATCGGTGTTGATGCCGCCGCCGTCGTCCTCGGTGGCGACCTGGGCCAGCTCTTCCTTGGTC
>JBBQJM010000378.1:0-4376 GCA_038325895.1 Mycobacteriales bacterium | reverse complement strand
ACCCGGGGTCGGCGCGGCAGCATGATCACGGCCAGGGGCCGGCCGCGAGGCCCGCGGGCGTCGCCGAGGACCGCAGGGAGCCCGAGTCGATCACGGAAGAACGCTGGCGACGGCAGATCATCGTCGGGATGAGCTCGATACCCTTCGTCGCAGGGATTCTTGATGGATGAGTGCGTCGGCGTCGGCGTCGGCGTCGGCGTCGGCGTCGGCGGCGAGCCGGGCCGGGCCGGAGGGCGCGCGGACGGTTGCAGGGCGCGGGCATGCGCACCCGCGCCCGGCGTTGACGCGACGGCGGTGGGACGCAGGGGTCGCGCCGGCAGCCGCCTCGACGGGAGCGGGAAACGGCGAAGCCGGCCACGCCGTCGTCCGTCCGCCGAGTCAGGCTCAGATCCGGGTGGTGGGTCTCGTCGGCCTCACCCGACAGGCCGGGGCGGACGCCGCCGGCCCAGCACGAAGTACGCCAGCGGACCCACGAAGTTGACGAAGGAAATGGCCACCCAGAGCTTGCGCGGGCCGTTCACCTCGTCCGGGCTGCGGCGGCGCAGATCGGCCAGCGCCGCGCCCAGCAGGGCGAATTGCACGGCCGCGCCGGCGATGAGCGCCGCGCGGGATCGGGGAGAAAGGTCCTGCCAACGGCGGGACTTGTTTGCTGCCATGCCGTTCAGCCTTGCACTTGATCGGCCGCCGTGCCTGCCGCACCCCCCACGACGGACTGTGGGCTGGCCCACCTCGGAAGGGGTGCTGGCCCCCGCGCATCGGCGCTCGACCCCGGCAACATCTGCGGTCAGCGCACTGCCCGCAGCCCTCGCCGATTCCTAACGTTGTCGTTGTTCGGCCGAGCGGATCGGCCAGGGCGCCCGGTTCGAAGAGCTTCACCTGCCGGGATCACCGCCCTCCTTTCTATCCCCAAGGAGTTCGACATGACCACCACCATCGCCGCACCGCCCGTCAGCAGCCCGAAGCGTTCCACGGGTTGGATCATTGTCGGAGCCGTGATCATCGTCAGCGGCTTCCTCACCGCGATCTCCGGCGGCGCCCTGCTGGCGCTGTTCGGTTCTGACCGCGTTCTGAACTCGGGCGAGCACCAGGTCTCCACGCCGACCACGGCACTCGTCGCCGACTTCGGGAGGATCACGAACGTCGACGGCCTCCAGTACGTGATGGGTTCACCGACCCTGCACGTGACGGCCGAGAATGACGCGGAGGGGCCGATCTTCATCGGCATCGGACGCGCCGACGAGGTCGACCGCTACCTGGCCGGCGTCTCGACCGATCGGGTGACCGATCTCGAGGTTTCCCCGTTCGAACTGAACAGCGTCCGCCACGACGGCTCGGGCACCCCGGGCGCACCGGCGGAGCAGAACATCTGGGTGGCGTCGTCGACGTCCAGCGATGCCGAGCTGGCCTGGGAGATCCGCGACGGGCACTACGAGGTGGTCATGATGAACGCCGACGGTTCGCTGAATGTGCAGACCCAGAACCGGATCGGGGTCAGCATGCAGGATTCGACGGCGCTCTGGTCGCTCGTCATCGGTGCCGGGGTGGTGATCATGGTCATCGGCGGGGTCGTGGTGATCGCGGCTTCCCGCCGCGGAACGAACGGACACCGACCACACGGTCGCACGACGATCGGCCTGACTCACCTTCATACGTCAAGCGGCGCCGGATTCCTTGGGTCCGGCGCCGCTTGACGCTGCAAGCCGCACGACAACAACTGAACGGCTGGGTATCTCCCCCACATGGCGCCGCACTTTCCCTGAAGCGCGCCTGTCACGGTTCGCTGCTCACTCGATGACTGATCGAAAACCCGCGCCTTTTCCGTCGTCGGCGACCGGGCGTCGGTCGCCTTGCTGACGGCGGATGGCAGGGTCCGAGTCGCCCACCGCGGCGGCCGGGCGTCGGCTGCCGTCCTGCTGGTGGGGCGACTGCGGGGTGGTGCTGATCAGCTCACGCAGGGATACGGAGCCGGTCGGTGAACGGTTCGCGCTGTGACGGTTCTTTCTGATGGATGTTTCTGACGCCCACCTCTCTTTACGCAGTTCCGCGAACGGCTCGAGGTGTTCCACCGGACTCCCGGGGCTGGTCCGCTTCGCGGGTTCGCGGCCGGGACGGCGGCCGCGACCCCATCGTGCTGGACGGGCTCGTCGTGCTGGACGGGCTCGTCGCGCTGGATATGGAGGGCGAACATGCGGCACGTGACGCGATGGAGCGGGATCCTTCGGTGGTCGGGGGGCTGCAACAGGGACAGCTCTATCCGTTCGCTGTCTTCCTCGAACGATCCTGAGTCGGGCCTGCCGAGCCCGGGGCACTTCGCGAGCGATCGTCCGACATATTGCGCGAACACGAATGGCCAATGGCCGGGAGCGGCTCAACGGCGTGAGGCTGGTGGCAATCAATCTCCGATTCGCGATTGAATCTCGCCCGGAATCGCATCCGCCATGTGCCCCAGGACCGTGGGTCCAAAGACCCTTTTGCATTCACGTCCCAGCGGTCAGCATCGAGGGTTATGCGCGCCCGTGCCGGTCGCGTCATTTCATGGGGGTTTTGGTGGCATGGAGAATCAAGAATCGTCGAATCAACGCAGCCCAGCAGCCGCAACGGTGAGGCCCGCCGTCGCTGGGCCGTCGCCGTTCTGCTGAGTGATCATTTCGCGCTGCGTGGGGTCGTCCGGCGATGACGCTCGACCGGGCCACAACCGCGACAGCGGATGTCGCCGGGGCCGCAGCGCGCTCCGGTGGGAATGCGGTCCAGGCGACCGGTCTGGTCAAGACATTCGGCACCGCCCGGGCGGTCGACGGGGTCGATCTGGCAATTCCCCGGCAGTCGTTCTACGGAATCGCGGGGCCGAACGGCGCGGGCAAGACGACCATGATCCGGCTGCTCACCGGGCTACTGCGACCGGATACCGGGAACGCCGTCATCGACGGGGTACAGGTGTGGCCGCATCCGGACGAGGCGAAACAACGTCTGGGGTACGTGCCCGACAACCCGGTGCTCTTCGACCGGCTCACGGGCACGGAGATGTTGGAGTTCGCAGGGCTGCTGCGCGGTATGGAGCCCGCCGTGATCCACCACCGGTCGCAGGAGTTGCTACGCATCCTGGATATGGAAGGCGCCTCCGACCGGGTCATCGCGGACTACTCGTTGGGCATGACCAAACGGATCGGTCTGGCCGTCGCGGTGCTGCATTCACCACGGGTCCTGGTCATGGACGAGCCGTTCGGCTCCCTGGACCCGGTCAATACACAGGTGATGGAGGAGATGCTGCAGCGGTACCGCACGGGCGGAGGCACGGTCGTGTTCTCCAGCCATGTGATGGATGTCGTCGAACGGCTGTGCGACAGGGTCGTGGTGATCGAGCGGGGTCGGGTCCGCGCGGAGGGGACCGTGGCTGAGCTCGCCCACGGGCGGTCACTGCAGCAGGCGTTCGTCGACCTCGTCGGTGGTCGGGATCTCCAGGAGGGTGAACTCGGATGGCTCTCGTCCTCGTCCGGCTGAAACTGGCCCTCCAGCGGCGGGCACTGGGCGGCAGCGGGATCGCCCAGCGGATCGTGTTCGCACTCGGGTGGCTGGTCGCCCTGGTCCTCGGGTTCGCTGTCGGCGCGGTGGTTGCGGAGTTCTCCGCTCAGCTGCCCGCACCGGGTGATCTCGCGCTGCTCATCGTGCTCAGCCTGGTCTTTGTCGGCTGGGTGGTCACGCCGATTCTGATGCCCGGGTCCGCGGATCAGATGGCCGACCCGGAACGCCTGGCGCTGTATCCGTTGACACCGCGCCAGCAGGTCACCGGGTTGTTGCTGGCCGGCCTGCTCGCCCCGACAGCATTGTTCGCGTTCCTCACCGCCCTGGGTGGCGCGTTCACGGCCGATGCGACCGTCGGCGTCCGGCTCACCGTCGTCGGGTGTGCGGTCGTGTTCGCCGTGCTGTGCCTGACCGCGTCCCGGGCGACCCAAGCCCTGCTGGGTGGGATCGCGAACTCGCGCCGCGGTCGTGACCTGGTCGTGCTGGTGACCGGGGTGATCGGTCTGGGGATCTACCTGCTGACGCAGGACATCCATCGGCTGACCGAATCGCTGGCCGCGATGCAGGAGCCCAGCGCGGAATCCGCACTCTCCTGGTTGCCGCCGGGGGCCGTGGGGCAGGCAATGATCTCCGCCCAGAACGGCCAATGGGGTGACGTCGCCGTGCGTCTGGCGGTCGCCATCGTCAGCGTCGGACTCCTGCTGCTGCTCTGGGCCTGGGGAATTCGCCGGTTCGCGAGCAGCGGCCATGGTGGCTCTCGGCATCCACCAGCCAAGACCCGCTCGTCAGTTGCCATCTCATTGACGCCGTTCCCTGTCAATGCTGCGCGTCCGTCGGTCCTGACGGCAGCGATGAGC
>JBBQJM010000377.1:0-4383 GCA_038325895.1 Mycobacteriales bacterium | reverse complement strand
CGTAGGTGTTGGCGTGCAGCCCGACGGTCGCGGTCTTGGTGACTTTGCCGGACTACGGGAGTGCGTGGCCTGGCCCCGCTGTGGCCGTGTCAGCGATGACTCGGGAGCCCGAGTTTGATGGGGCCGACCGGTGTGGTCCTGGCTGCTCGGTCAACACTTGCGAGTTTGCGTTTTGCTGCTTCTAGGCTGGTCGTCAAGCCGTGAACCTCGCCGTGCCATCCGTTGGCGCGTGCTTCTTTGATGCGGTTGGCGAGGTTGGCGGTGATCTCGACCAGTCGTGCTCGCTGGCGTGGGTCGACTCGCAGGCTGGGGCAGCGTATGCAGGCGAACTCGTGTTGGCAGGGAGTTGCGTAGGGGCGTCCGCAGGTGCCCAGTTCGATCTTGCGGAGTTCGAAGTGCTGTTCGAACTCTCGCCATTCTTCTTCGGTGGGTTCGCGGTATTCGGTCTCGGGTCGGACTGCTCGCCGCTTGTCGAGGAAGGCCCGGTAGGTGCGGATCAGGTCGTCTTGGAACACGGCGAGGTAGGACTGCGTGGCGGCGAGGCTGTGGTGGCCGAGCAGTCTGGCTGCGATGTGGACGGGCAGGCCGCCGGTGACGGCTTCGGTCGCGAAGATCCTTCGGAAGTCGTGGGGTGTAAAGCGCATCGGCTGGCCGGTCCGGTCGGTCAGGCCAGCTCGTTGGATGGTCTGGTTGAGCAGATTGATCATCGTCTGGGTGCTGATCATTTGCCGTCGCCAGAACGTTCGGCGCTGGAACAGGTGCGGCAGTGCGGGACCTGTCGTGCGTTCGTGTGGGTCGTAGCGGGTGACCAGGGGAACCTTGCCGTCTTCGCCGCGGACGCGGCTGATGATCGAGGCCAGAACGCTGGCGAGTTCGGGGGTGACCAGCAGCAGCCGTTCCTCGTGAACTTTGGACGGCATGATCTGCAGCAGGGGGACGATCTCGCCGGTGCCGGGGAGCCGGTAGGAGATCAGTGCGAGATGGGTGATCTCCAACAGCTCTTCTCGGCGGACGCCGGTGTGGTGCAGTGTCTCGATGATCGCCCATGCCCAGAAGGCGTCGTCCTCGGCGCGGATTAGTTCGACGGTCGTGCCGTCGGCGACGTTCTCCGCGAGCACGACGTCCGGTCCGGTGGCTGGGCGATCCAGTCGTCGGTAGGAGTGTTCGTTGTGTTCGACCACGACACCGACGGCGGTCTGGCGGACCAGAGCCAGCAGCCGGGCCGTGTCGTCGCGGTGGCGTTCGGCGGCGTCGATCAGCATCGGCAGCTGGGGCATCCGGTCTCGGACGCGTTGATGCATCTCCGACGTGGTCTGCTTGCGCATCTTGGTGAAGCCGTCGAGGTCTGCGCGGCGGACGGGGCTGGGCACCGCCCAGGCAGCCCAGGAGGCGTCCTCGAGTGCCCATTCCTGCATGTCGAGGTAGAACGTCCGCACCTGCGCGAGGATGTCGAGGCGGCCCTTGCGCACCCTGGTGTTGCCGTCGGATTTGGTGACGTGGAGCAGCCGCTGTTTCCAGGCGTCGGAGACGTCGGTGGGCAGCGCGAGGGTGTCGATGCCGGGGTGATGTTGCTCGATGTCGGCCCAGAACCGCCCGGCCAGCGCCCCGGCGAGTCCGCGGAACGAGCTGTAGTCCAGCGCGGGCCGGCGCTGACCCAGGTAGCGGATCAGCACGTAGCGGACCGGCTGGCAAGCGATCCTGTACTGGTCAACAAGTTGGGCTGTCGAGCGCTGCCCCGCTCGCAGGGTGGCCCGCAACGGCAAGGCCGCGTCGATGATGCCGAGGTCGCGCGCCAGATCCCAGGCTCCGTGAATGCCGGTCGTCTTCCGGCCAGTCTCCCGCAGGCTCCAGGCATGCAGTTCAAGGAAGTCCTCGGCGGCGAGCCGGTCGACGTCCTTGCCGGTGTGCAGCACCATCTTGGCCAGGGTGGTAAGCGACATCCGAGTCTGGTCACCGGTCATCGCACGCTGACTGGCCGCGGCCCGGAGTTGGGCGAACACCTCGGCGCGGACGTTCGCCTGCACCGCGGTGAACAGGGTGGCCGCCTTGTAGTCGAACAGGAACGCGTAACTGGGCTGGACCAGCCGGCAGATCAGCAGGGCGGCCAACCCGCGCATCACCTCGTTGCGTTTGAACCTTTCGCTGCGAGGATCGCCGACGGTGAGCTGGTCGACCCACCCCAAGCCTTCATCGGCGTCGGAGGCGAGCCAGCGGTCCTGCCAGCCCTCGCCCGGCATCGACCCCAGCCACTCCAGTACCCGCCGCGCGCCGTGCAGACGCGCGCCCGGGACGCCGTGCCAAACATGTGCTGGCAGCGGCAGCTGCGACACCAGGGCGAGCACATCACCGGCCGGCATGCGGTCGATCGGCCCCGCCGGACGCGGTCCGGGCTGGCGGGTCGACGTGGGGGATGCGGCCGTTGGCCGTGCTAGGTCCGTGGTCGTTCTCATTGGCCCGCCTGCCCGAACAGGACGGCCAAGTCTGCGGCGTTGTAGCCGTCGGCCACCGGCAATGAGGCCGCGTTTGCGGCGTCTGCGCGGTTGGCCAGGTGCTGATGGACACGCCGGAAAACCTCGCTGTCGTCGTCGTCGAGGTAGATCTGCGTAGTGGTCAGGTGCGCATGCCCCAAGATGGTTTGGATGTCGCGGAGGGACAGCGACTCGTCCCGGACCATGCGCAGCGCGCAGGTGTGGCGGGCGTCGTGCATGGTCCAGTTGCTGCCGAGCGTGGCGTTGGCCCGTCGCAGCACCGCACGTAGCGCCTCGTAGTTCAGCGGTCGACGTTGCAGCGTCCCGCGGCTTTGGCGACGCCTCCGCAGCGTCAGCCAGATCGGCCCGTCGCCGGGGAGGTCGCCAAGGTCGGCGACGTAGAGACGCAGCCAAACGAACGCCTCCGGACTGGCCGGTAGCCACTGCTCGGCGCCGGAACCCTTGCGTCGCACCCGGATCAGCTGATCGCCCCAATCGATGTCGCCGCCGCGTAGGCCGAGCAGTTCGCTGGCCCGCGCCGCCGTGCTTATCGCCAGCGCCAGGATCGCGCGGTCGCGGTTGGAGTTCATTGCAGCGAACAGGTCGCGCCATCGTTCGTCGGGCATCGCTCGTGGAGCACGCTTGGGGATCTTGGGGTTGTAGCGGATCCGGCCCTCCGGTCGGAACGCCTCCATCGGGTTGTGGTGGGCGTTAGCCCTTGTCCCTCGGCGGTCCAGCGGCACCGGGTTAACCAACGGCCCCTCGAAACGCTCGATCCAGAACTCGTAGAACGAGCGCAACACCGCGTTCGAATGCCTCACCGTCCGCGGCTGGTATCGATCGCCGAGATGCTGCTTGCGCGTCACCGGGTTCACCGTTCCTGCGGTCGCCGCAGAAGTTGTCCGCGCCGCTCGCCGAGGCTTGCTGGCCTGGTTGAGCCAGAGCACGAAGTCACGCACCTCCGCCGAGGTCGCCCCGGCCCAGTCGACATCCACCACTCGCAGCCATCGCCACCACCGCAACAGGTCATAGGCGTAGCTGCGGACGCTGCCGACACGATTGCCCTGGGCGACGAAATCGGCGAGGAAATGGCGAATCGGTGCGACCGGCTCGCCGTCCGGAGCCACGACGAGCCACGGCACGACACCCCCGTCAGGCGCCACCCGGCCCCACCGTGGCAACCGGATGGACGCGATGTCCCGCTCCGCCTCACCGAATGACGACACGCAACCCTCCCGAAATCCGAGATCAAGCAGCGTGAGTTCTACCGCGCGGAAGCGCGACATCGTCCGGGTCGGTCGGCGTGTCCTCCCGTAGTCCGGTCAACGTGACGGTGCGCCATTCCGACCACAGGAACGCTTCGCGCAGCTGCGCCGGTGTCGGCAACGCCGGCGTGCCGATCACCGACCAGCGCTCGATCGGCGCCTGCCCGGTCTCGGAGTGCTCGCGCCGGTGATAGACCGTCTCGACCCATGCGGTGAACAGCGTGTTCAACTCGGCCAGGTCGGCCAGTTCGCGGCCGGAGCCGATCTCGACGAGGAACTGTTCGCGCACGGTGCGGAAGAAACGTTCGATCTTCCCTCGCCCGGCCGGCTGGCCGGGGCGGGAGTGCGTGAGCCGGATGCCGAGCACGGCGCAGGCGCGTTTGAGTTGCCGGTCGACCATCGCCGCTCCGTTGTCCAGGTAGGTCTCGGTCGGGACGCCGCGGGCCGCGATCCCGTTGCGCAGTGCCGCTTCCAGCCGCACGGTGTCCTCCCGCCGGGCCCACCGGTAGCCGGTCAGCAACCTGCTGTGGTCGTCGATGAAGGCGAACAGGATCGCCTTGCGGCCGCCGACGGTCGGGCCGTGCAGCGCGTCACCGGTCCACCGGGCGTTCGGGGCGTCGGCTTCGAACCGGCCGAACACGCGCGGTGGC
>JBBQJM010000376.1:0-4396 GCA_038325895.1 Mycobacteriales bacterium | reverse complement strand
CTCATCGCGGATGGGCAGACCTACCTGCCCGTGCGCTTCGGTCGTTTGCGGTTGCTCAGCAAGCCCAAGTCGGCAACTCTTCGCGCCGTCCTGCGACTGGCCGGCGGCAGCAATGACGACGAGATGAGCTTGGACCTACTGCTCTTGGATGGTGACCGGCCAGTCGCCATCGTCTCCGACCTCGGCCTGAAGAAGGTCAAGCGGGCGACCGCCACATCGGCGCGCAACGGCTCTGCCCCCGAGACATCCCAGAGGAATCAGTCACGACGCGGAGCAGGCGACCGCGGCCGGTTGGGCGACGATCGCTTCGGGCGTCGCGTCGAACTGGTGCACGAACCCCGGTGGACAAAGCGATCGCTCGTCCGGCCCGACGGCGAACTCGCATCCGAACGGCGCCTGCTCGTTATCAACGGGCAGGCGCCGGCCACCGGCGACCTGGCACGCGAAGCGCAGCGTCGGGGTATCGAGATCACTCTCGCCGAATCCGGCGACAGCATCGCCGATGGACTGAATAACCGACCGACCGACGTCGTCTGGTATTGGCAATCGGAACCGGGACCCCTCGGGGCACAGCGCCTGCAGGTCGAGTCGGAGCGCAACTATCGCAATCTGCTGTGCCTGCTGGATTCCCTGAGCACAGCGGGATTCGGGCGGAATCAGCGACTCTGGCTGATCACCCGGTCCGCCCAGCAGCTGCCCGGAGATCGCGCGGACGTGGACGCAGACCTGGCTGCGGCAACCCTCTGGGGATTCGGAACCTCGCTGTGGAACGAGTACCCGTCGTACCGCGTCACCCTGGTGGACCTCGATGACGCGAGTGATCCCCGCCCACTTCTCGACGAGTGCGCCGCGGGGTCCGGTGACGAGTACCAACTGGCGTTTCGGAGCGGCCTTCGCCACGTGCGGCGCATCGTCACGGCGCCCGCCCCGATGGGCTCGGATCACGAGAACGAGGCGCTGACCCCCGGCGAGCGCGGCTCATTGTCGGACCTGCACCTTGTCCCGGCGGACGACGATCCGCCGGAAGGTGATCAGATCCAGGTCGACGTCCACGCCGCCGGAGTCAACTTCAAGGACGTGCTCAACGCCCTCGGCCTGCTGAAGATCCATGCCCAGGAGCATGGCGTCGACTATCGCCCCATCCCGCTCGGTTTCGAAGGATCGGGCACCGTCCTGGCTGCGGGGCCCGAGTCCACTTTCGCGATCGGCGACCCCGTGGTGATCAGCCACAGCGGGTGCCTCCGCAGGCGGATCACCGTTCCCTCGTCGGCGGCGGTCCGTAAGCCCGCGGCGATCGACTTCGGGCAGGCCGCGGGGTACCCGACGGCCTACGTCACAGCTCACCATGCGCTGCATCGGCTGGCCGACATCAAGGCGGGCGATTCGGTGCTGGTGCACGCCGCGGCCGGTGGGGTGGGCCAAGCCGCAGTGCACCTCGCGCAGCAGGCCGGAGCGATCATCTTTGCCACCGCCAGCCCGAGAAAGCACGAACTCTTGCGGGCCCAGGGAATCGAACACGTCTTCAATTCCAGGTCGGTGGATTTCGCCGACGAGATTCTCGACGTCACCGGCGGCCGCGGCGTTGACATCGTCCTGAACAGCCTCAACAGGGACTATGTCGATGCGGGCATGCGCGCGCTCGGTCAAGGTGGCCGCTTCGTCGAGCTCGGCAAGATCGGCATCTGGTCAGCGGAACGGGCACATCGGGCCCGACCGGACGTGAGCTACTTCAACTTCGACCTCGCGGAGCTGCCGCCGGCCGAGTGGCAGCAATTCAACAGCGAGAGCCTGCATTTCATCACGGACCTCATTTCCCGTGGCGAGCTGCCGGCGCTGCCCACGACGACCTACGCGCTGGACGAGGCTGAAGAGGCGTTCGGTGTGCTCAGCCGCGGCGCGAACGTCGGGAAGCTGGTGCTCTCGATGAAGGACCAGCCGGTCCGCCGCGAACCGGCCGTGAAGATCAGGCCAGACCGCTGCTATCTGCTGAGCGGTGGCAGGGGTGGCCTCGGGGCGATCACCGCCCGCAAGCTGGTCGGCCTCGGCGCCCGCGAGTTGATGTTCGTCAACCGGAGCCCGGTCGACCAGGCGTCGATCGACGAACTGGCCCGGGCCGTCGGCGGCGAGGACGTGCGGATAAGAATGGTGCAATGTGACGTTGCCGATCCCGCTGACGTCCGGGCGCTCGCGCACGAACTTGCCGGGTCGGGCCGCCCGTTGGGCGGCGTCATCCACGCCGCCGGCGTGCTGGCGGACATGCCGGTGTCCGCCATGACCTGGGATGACATCGATCGCTGCCTGCGACCGAAGATGATCGGTGGCTGGTTGCTCCACGAGCTGGCCGGTTCGTTCCCGGACGTCGAGTTCTTCGTCGGCTTCTCCTCTGTCGCTGCGCTTCTCGGGCCGCTGGCGCAGGCCAACTACGCAGCCGCCAACGCCTTCGTCGACAACCTGATGCGCTGGCGAGCCACCCAGGACCTCCCTGGTTTGAGCATCAACTGGGGGCCATGGGCGGAGGCGGGAATGGCCGCGGCGTTGGACGACCGTCGAGCGGCGGACATCGAGGGTCAGGGCATCCGATTCCTCAAACCAGCGGTCGGCACCCGCATGCTCGTCAAGGCCCTGGGCCGTCCCGAACGGCAATTGGTGATCGGCGAGTTCGACTGGGACAAGGTGGTCGGCAGACATTCCCAATCGAATCCCTTCTATTCCCGAGTCGCCAGTGCCGCGGCGTCGACCTTCACTGCGCTGGACCTCACCGCACTGCGGGCGCAGCCCCGTGGGGCGTGGGCCGCCGCGGTGAACGAGATCATCCGGGCAACCCTCGCTCGGATGCTGCAGTTCGACGGTCCGCAGGACGTCGCAACTGACGCCAGGTTCCTCGATCTCGGCGTGGATTCGCTGGTGGCGGTCGAACTCAAGAACAACCTGGAAACGACATTCATGGTGCCGCTGACCACGTCGATCGTCTTCGACTTCCCGACGGTAGACCTGATGGCCGAGATGCTTGTCGGCCAACTCACGGCGGAGTCCTCGACCGCGAACACCGATGAGGTGGAGCAGGTCACCGATCAGGCGACGCAGTCGGCGAGTCAGGAAGTCGCGTAGTGATGAAACAGCAGCAGCAGCAGGCGGCGGGAGTGACGGTCTCGGCAACCGACGGCCCGGCGATTCCGCCGCCGACGCTGCCTGCCGTGCTGGCCCGGCATGCATCCCTGACCCCGGCCAAGACCGCGATCATCTGCCGGCAGCGATCGGTGAGCTACGCCGAATTGCACACCGAGAGCGGACGAACAGCACGAGCCATTCTCGCCTCCGGACTGCAGGGTGGCTCCCGAATCTCGTATCTGGGCAAGGAATCCGAGCGGTACTACGAGGTGGTCTTCGCTTGCGCAAAGAGCGGTGCGGTGATGGTTCCGATCAACTGGCGACTCACCGCCACCGAGGTCGCCCACATCATCCGGGATTCCGGCACCGAGTTGATCTTCACCGAGCAACAGTTCCGGCCGGTCGTCGAGCAGGTGATCCAGGATCTTGGCGGCAGCGCGGGGGTGACCGTGGTCAGCCTCGACGGCTCCGATGACGAGTTCCGGCGGTTCAAGGACGACGTGACCGCGATCCCCTGCCCACCTGTTCGCTGGGCACGCGCCGACGACGCGTTCGTGCAGATGTACACCAGTGGCACCACCGGCCTGCCGAAGGGCGTCGTGCTGGCCCAGCGGAGCTTCTTCGCGGTCCGCGACGCGCTGGCCGCGGCCGGGTTGGACTGGATCGACTGGCGTCCTGGTGATGTCAATCTCATCGGTATTCCGGGTTTTCACATCGGTGGTCTGTGGTGGGCCATGCAGGCCTTCATCGCCGGCGTCACCAATGTCGCGCTGCGGGCATTCATCAGTTCGGATGCCGTCCACGAGATCCGCGAGCACGGTGTCACGACCACCTGCGTCGT
Source organism: Mycobacteriales bacterium (assembly GCA_038325895.1). Classification (GTDB taxonomy): domain Bacteria; phylum Actinomycetota; class Actinomycetes; order Mycobacteriales; family Nakamurellaceae; genus Nakamurella. Next base: position 447 of record JBBQJM010000376.1, on the reverse strand, counting down.
TCCGCTGATGCTGCAGATGATGCTCGACGAGCCGGCGAGTCGTGAAGGCGGCCTGTCCACGCTGCGGAAGGTGGTCTACGGCGGAGCGCCGATCTCGGAAACGCTGCTGCAGCTGGGTATGGACGTGCTGGGCTGCGAGTTCGCCCAGATATACGGGCTGACCGAAACCGGAAACACCGCTGTGTGCCTGCCGCCGTCGGAGCATCTGCCCAACCGTGGTCGGCTGCAGGCGGCGGGGCGGCCCTATCCGGGTTTCCAGATCAAGATCATCGACGGAGACGGTCGAGAACTGCCGACCGATGAGATCGGTGAGGTGTGCATCCGGACCCCCGCGCACATGCTCGAATACTGGAACCTGCCGGAGGCCACCGCCAGGACGCTGGTCGACGGGTGGATACACACCGGTGATGCCGGGTTCCTCGACAAGGACGGCTTCGTCTTCATCCG
>JBBQJM010000375.1:0-4396 GCA_038325895.1 Mycobacteriales bacterium | reverse complement strand
GTCTTGCCCGACCCGGTGCCGCCACTGACCAGGAAGGCCAGCCTGGCAGCCAGGATCGCTCTCAGCACCCCACCGCAGACCCCCGGCAGACTCCCCGAACGGTCCAGCGCGGCCAGGTCGTGTCGAGCCGGCCGGAGCACCCGCAATGACAGGCATGTCCCCGAGGCCGCAACCGGGGCGAGCACGGCATGCAGCCGGGTGCCGTCGGCGAGCCGGGCGTCCACATGGGGCTGAGCGTCGTCCAGCCGACGGCCGGCGGCGGTCGCGAGCCTGCGGGCCAGTCGCTGCACCGCGGCCTCATCCGCGAACCGCACTCCGGCGTCCTGCCACCCGGACCCGCGATCCACCCGAACGTCGTCCGGTGCGTTGACGATGACGTCGGTCGTCGTCGGATCTGCCAGCAGGTCGGCCAGCGGTCCGGCCCCGACCAACTCGCGCTGCAGCATCCGGATCATCCGGAGCATCTCGGCGTCACTGATCAAGCCGGACGACTCGGCGCGGAGTGCCCGAGCCAGTGCCGAGGATGTCGGGTCGCTGTGTTCGTCGGCGAGCCTGCGCTGGATCCGTTCGACGACGTCGTCACCGACGGCTGCGGTGGATGTCACCGGACCGGTGCGCCGACGCAGGCCAGCACCCGCGCCGCCGCGCGAGCCACCGAGCTGCGCCCATCCCACCCCGGCAACCGGCCGAATTCGATGTCGCGAGCCAACTTCGGCTCCGCACGCAGTCGGCAGAGCAGCGGCAGTTCGAGAACGTCCGCAACGTCCTGCGCGCCAAGACCACCCGGCGACGGTCCGCGGACCACAAGCCCCGGGCGGGCGCCGAGCTCGGTGAACCGGCGGCAGATCCGGCCGGCGGCAAAGCATCCTCGAACCTCTGCCGGCGCGAGCAGCACGGTGAGATCTGCTTGTTCCAGTACCCGGTCGGCCACTGGGGTCGGGTGCCTGGGTAGGTCGACGACAGTGAGCCCGCCCGCGCGCCGACCCGAATCGAGCACCACGTCAACGACTTCGGGGTCGATGTCGGATTCGGATCGGCGGTCATGACACAACACCGAAAGCCGGCCCTGACCGACTGTGACCGCGGGCAAGGCCCGCCGCAGCGCTTCGGCGGGCAACCTTCCCGACGGTGCCGACAGATCGGTCCATCGCATTCCACCGCCCGACTCGACGCCGAGCACGACGTCGAGTCCGGGACCCCAAGGGTCGCAATCCGCCAGCAGGACATGGTCGCCTGACCGACCGGCAACGACCGCCAACGCCGCGGCGAACACCGACGCTCCCGCTCCGCCGCAGGCACCGACGACGGCGATACACCGGCCATCCCCCGGGCCGCCGATCGCGGCGTCGGACAGCGCCCCCACCAGAAATTCCTCCGAATGTGCCAGCAGCACCGTGCGATCCACGCCGAGGCGGACGCACTGCTCCCACAGACCGGCGTCGGGTTCCTCAGCCGCCACGACCACCACGCCAGATCTTCGACCGAGCCTGGCGGAGACCGCACCGGCGACCAGCGGCGCGTCGATGAGCACCAGTGATGCGGAACGCCATAGTCCCCGCTGGCCGGGATCACGGCTATGAGTGACCTCGACACCTGCCGCCGCAGAGATCCGCAACAGGTCGTCAAGGACGTTGTCGTCATCGGTGATGATCAGCGGTCGATCGTCCATCGCGCGGTCCCCCGTCCGGTGACCCCCACCTAGGGGTCTCTGCGGCACAGCTCAGCGGAAGGAGGTCGGCGGCGAAAGCCCGCCAGTCCAATTGGGGATGCAATGGGGAGATGGGGACAAATCGGCGGGACAAGTGCAAGCGATTGGTCCGGTTTATCATGAATGGCACACGCGACTGGGCCGATGGCAAATGGTGAAACGGGGCGGACCGGACGCGAGCACAACGGCATCCGGACGACCCGACGATGCCAGGGACTCCGCCAACGCCGCGCCGGATGCCGGGGACGACCGCCCGTTGCCCTGCCGGTTCCATGCGAAGACATCGACGCCGGACACACTGCGCCCTCGCGCGAAAACCCTGTTGGCCCATAGGCGCCCGGCGAGATGGTGCTGCCCGCAGATTTCAACCACCTGCCTGCGGATCGCGTATCAATGCGTGGGCATACAACAGGCGTGCCGAATCTGGCAGAAACAGGACATTTCGCCCAGAGCACCATTTTGCGATACGGCGACACACAAGGGCTGATGGCCGGACCCATGAATAGGGGCGGCCCCCGCCAGGGGGGAGGGCGGGGGCCGCGGGGTTCAGCTCCGGGGGGTTGAGCTGAACCGGGTGGTCGGTTCCGGGGGGGTGGAAACCGACGCCTCCTACTGTAGACCCGTTATCGCGAGTTCGTCACCTGTTCCTGCGCCGCGTGTTACAGCGCTCTTCGTCGAGAGAATCGCTCGTGACCCTTTCGGGTGCATCTGAATCGGTCAGGGTGGTCAGGAAATGGATCTGCTGTTGCCGCGGGCTCCAGACGGAGGTATCACTATCTCAGGGACCCCTGAGCGGCCAAGGACGATGTGGAGGAGAAACCTCGTCAGCCCCGTTTCGGAGCTCCCCGCGCCGACCCCGGTACCCACTCACCGCTATGAGCCGCGGGAGGTACGTCGTCAGGGCCAACCACGAAGGTCGAGGAGCCCGTCACGACGAGTCGTGGTGAAGCTTGGTAGCCGGTCAGCCTGCGCAGACGGCGCCCCAACTAATGTTGGGGCGCCGTCTTTCATACTGGTCGGTAGTGCCTCCGCCGGCACCGCGCACACCCCTGATGACGATCGCAACAACCAACATCGACCGCCTGACCACCGCCCGTCGCAGGGTCGACCGGTGATGCTCGATCCAGTCCGTGCCTGTCGGGCCGCTGACGTGCAGCGCGGCTCCCCAGAAGTGCCCCACGCAAGGACCGCCTCGATCGGAGCGATAAACTTGCCCTCGCTTCGACAATCCGACAAGAAGGCTTCCCTGCAAAATCACCCGATCAGCCGAAAGCTGAGTGGGGAGCCATCCCTCGCCATTGAATTCGCTCAGTAACCAATCGGTAACGCTATGCAATTGAATTGCAAATGGGGCCGACGGAATGGCTGTGGCGGCGGTTCCAGTGCCCGCGAGCCGACTGGGATCAGCCGGCGGCGTCGGCGATGGATCCGCCCTCCCTCGCACCGGCAACCAGCGCATCGCAGACCAGCAGTAGCCACGTCCTGACAGCGCCCGCCTCGCCTGCCGCGAACCCTTGCGCCGCGAGCCGATACCGCGGCCCGGAGCGCAGGTACGCGACTTCCGGCACACCCAGGCCGTCCGGATCCAGGCCGGAGGACATCATCGCGAGCCGACCGGCGGCACGAGCGACGACTCCGTCGGCAGAGCCAAAGGGTTGCAGCGCCAGAAGTTCCCCGTGCACCACGGCCATCACCACCGGCGCCGGCCAGGGCGCGGCGATGACCACGTCGGCCAGCGCGGCCAACCGTGGACCGATGACGGGATCGGGACGGGGACGCCCCAGCCGGTCGGCCCCCACCAGATCGCCCCCCACCAGATCGGCCCCCCCCAGATCGGCCCCCACCAGATCGGCCCCCACCAGATCGGCAGCCGCCAGCACGTGCAATCTGGCCAGGGCCTGGAGCGGCGCCCGCTGCCAGACCGGCACGAGGTCCACCAGCGACGCAGTCGCCCGCAGCGCACCCGCGAGCCGGGGATCGCCGACCACCTCGATGACGGTTTCACCGGCGTTGCCAGCCGGGGCTAGGGGCGCGCCGTCCAGGGCCGCGGAGGCGCGGGCGGCTCGTTCGCCCGCGGCCCCGGCAATCCGCTCGCGGTGCCGCCGCAGCGCAGGGTGGCCACGGAGCGCAGTCACCCCGGCGCGCGCGGCTTCGACCGCGGCAGGGACCCCGGGCAGCGCGGCCAGGTCCGGAAACGAGTGCCGGACGACCGCGGGGCGAGAAGGATGCGGCTGCGGGGGGATCACCGGCGCACGATAGCCCGCAGTCGCCCTCCGCCCGGACGGTGCCGTGAGGCGCCGTTTCTGCCGTTCACCGAGCCCAGAGGGCCGTCCATCGACACGGCACCGATGCAGCGTGGCGCCGAGTGATGGGACCGGGATAGGTTCCCAGCGGGAGACGCCCACCATCAGTGACACTGCCGTCGCAAGGAGACGCCCTGTGAACAGCCCCGCGAGCACGTCCGCACCATCGCCGGCCACCACCGAACAAGCCAACACGCTGGACAATCTGCTCGCGGAGGACCGTGCCTTCCCGCCGTCACCAGAATTCGCCGCGAACGCGAACCTGACGGCCGAGGCGTACGACCGCGCGGCCGCCGACCCGGAGGCGTTCTGGGCCGAGCAGGCCCAGCGGCTGTCCTGGGCGACCCCGTTCACCCAGGTGCTGGACTGGAGCAACGCCCCGCAC
>JBBQJM010000374.1:0-4417 GCA_038325895.1 Mycobacteriales bacterium | reverse complement strand
CGTTCTGGAAACCGTCGAACGGCCGGTCCAGCACGGTGACCCGCTGCAGCCACTTCACCTGGGCCATGCCGTACCACCCCGGCGCCACCAGTCGTACCGGCGCTCCGTGCTGCGGCGGCAGCGGTGCGCCGTTCATCTCATCGGCGAGCAGCACCTCGCCGTCCATGGCATCGGCCAGCCGCAGTCCGCGCGCGTAGTCCTGCTCCACCCCCCGCTCGATGCCGTGGTCCGCTCCGGTGAACGCAACGTCCACGGCTCCGGGCGACACACCTGCCTCGCGCAGCACCGCAGCCAGTGGGACCCCCGTCCACTCGGCGGTACCCACCGCCTCGGTCAACCAGGGCTGGCTGACCGGACGGGGAGACAACCTGGCGCGGCCGTTCCCGGCGCATTCGAAAGTCACCCGCCGGGTGGTCCGCGGCATCGATCGGAGCCTGGCGAGGTCGATGGTCAACTCCCGGGCGACGTGCCCGGTCACGGTGAGCCGCCACGACGCCGGGTCCACGAATGGAATGTCGTAGTGCACCAACAGGTAGTGCAGGCCGGCCGGGGTGACGTCGTACCGCAGCGCTTCCAGTGGCATGCCGTGGTTGCGTGCCGCGAGCTGCAATTCGTCCAGCGACAGCGCCTCGTCGGGGGCTGCGACGCGGGCCGGCGCGCTGACGGAATGCTCAACAGAGTTCGGACTTGTCATCAATGTCCTCCTGGGCTGGTTATTGCCGGGAGCCGCGGCCGACGGCAACGAGCTTTCTCTCGTCCTCAACTGGGTAGCGGTCTCCGGTCCGCGCTGGGTAGGGCGCCGGCCGCACGCTCACTGCACGGGATCACCTCCGGCCCCGCTGATCCTGCGTCGTCCCGAGGCGCCTTCGTCATCGCCCCAGTTGTACCGCCCAGGTGGCGATCTCGGTCCGTGAGGAGAAGCTGAGCTTGCCGAGAATGTGCCGGACGTGGGTTTCCACCGTGCGCTCGGACAGGAACAGCCGATCGGCAATCTCCTTGTTGGACAACGCTTCCGCGATCAGATTCGCGATCTCGGACTCTCGTCCGGTCAATGGGTTGCCGTGGCGTTCGAACCCCTCCAGGCGGGCCAGCAGGCTGATGGAGGCCGCCAACGGACCGGGCATGTCCAACCTACGGAACTCGCCGGCGGCCTGATCGAGAAGAGTGCGCGCCACCCTCAGATCCTGCCGGGTTGGGCCGGATCCCGGTTGCGCGGCGGGCTCGGTGGTCAGCAAGGCTCGTGCCCAGCACAGCCGGCTCAGCGCAGTGAACGGTCGCGCACCCAGCCGGGCGTTCATCGCCACCGCGTCGGCGTAGAGCAGAAGCGCGTCAGCGTGACGCCCTGCGACGAGGGCCATGTCGGCCAGCACGCGGGCATTCGACCCGTGGCAGAAGACCGCGCCCGACCCGTCGCCGCTGTAGTAGACCGCGGTCGGGGCCAGCCGTTCGTAGACGGCCGCGGCGACCGAAGCGTCCTGCAGCCCGACCGCGACCTCCCCGATCAGCCCCAGGGTGGGCGCCCACCGCAGTCCGACCGGCATCGTTGCGGGAAGCTCCCGGAACTCCTCGAAAGCGGCTTCGGCCTCGTCGCGACGCCCCACCAGCAGCAGCCAGGAACATTTCGAAACCTGAACCAAGGGCATGTCCGGGGCAGCCTTCAGGACCTCGAGCCATCCGTCCGGGAGCTCGGCCGGATCCCCCCGGGTGAGTGCCAGTTGCGAGCTGAAGGCGTAGAACATGCCCATCAGCGACACGTCGCCCATGCGTTCGGCCAGTTCGCGGGCGGCCCAGTTGTGGTTCCGGGCGTCGGTGAATTCGCCCACCAGGGCCGACCGGGTGGCCATCAAACGATGGTGGTGCCACCTGGCCAGGCCTGACCGACGGGTGCGGGCGATGCGGTCGATCTCGGTGAGTTCACGGTCGACCTCGGCCAGATTGCCCAGCTGGAACGCCGCGTCGACCCGCCACAAGTGACCCCACAGCGCCGCGACCGGTCGCCGGTCCGCATCGCCGAGCTCCACCGCCCGCCGACCCAGCTCCAGCCGCTCGGCCACCGACGACGGGATGGCAATCGCCAAGTGCCGGGCCGCGACCGCTTCCAGAATGGCGTCCCGGTCCCCGGTTGCCTCAGCGGCGACCAGTGCCTCGGCCGCCAGGTCCGCCGCGTGCGGTCCGCCACCGTCCTCTGCCTCGGCCACGGCCAGCTGGGCCAGCAGCCGAGCGCGGGTGACCGGGTCGGTCACCCCTGGATGCGCCAGTGCCCGCCGGCACAGTCGGCGGACGACCCGGTTGACAACGGGGGCGCCGATGCCATGAATCACCAGCCCGGCGGCAGCGAGGAGCTCCGGCCGACCGGCCCGGTCGGCGAGCTCCGCTACCTCGACGCAGTTCTCCAACGCCCCGCGGATGTCGAAATTGTCGAACTGGGCGCGAGCCAGTTCGAGTGTCAATTTTGGGACGCCGGCGTCGGCGCCGGCGAGCCGGGCCTGCTCGACGGCGATGGCCGCGAACCGGACCGCCTCGTCGAACGCCAGCGCAGCGCCGGCCAGTGCTGACGCCGCGCGAGCCCAACGCCAGCACTGGTCGAGGGCGTCCGGTCCGGCGGCTCGTTGCCAGTGCACGGCGATCCGGCCGGCAGCCAGAGGTCCTTCGATCGACTCCAGCGCCACCGCGCTGCGGCGATGCCAGCGCGACCGCGCGGTAGGGGTCAGGTCGGCGTAGACGGCGTCCCGAACCAGGGCATGGGTGAAGGCGACGACGCCGGGAGCATCCGGCACCGGGCGCAGGATGCCGGCCAGCGTTGCCTCTTCGAGCAGCGCGCCGACCTCGGTGTCGGTCAACTCGGTCACCCCCGCCAACACCGTGGGCGTCACACATTCACCGAGAACACTGGCAGCCTGCAGGATTTCCCGCGCCGGTGGGCTCAGCGTGTCAGTCCGGGCGGCGACCAGCCGACGGAGATCGGCACGCTGCGCGAGAATTCGATCGACGGCCCGCGCTTCTGCTTGCCCGTCTGCCCGCCCATCTGCAACAGGCGGATGCGACAGCATGGCCTCGACGAGAAGCCTTATCAGCAAGGGGTTTCCGGCTGTCCGGTGGCGAAGTTGGTCCGCCAGGTCCTCCTGCCGCTGCAGGTCCGGATACTCTCGCAACCACGCCCGGATGTCGGCGCTCGCTAGGCCGTCCAGGGTGACATGGGTGACCGAGCGTGCACGGATCAGCCGATCGAGGCCGTCGTGCAACGGCCCCGGGTGACGAGGCCGGAAGCTGATCACCATTCCGACGCGCGAGTCGGGCAATTCGCTGGACACGTGAGCCAGTAACAGCACCGACAACCGGTCCGCCCAGTGCATGTCCTCGAGGACCACGACAATGGCCACCACCCGGGCCGCCGCGAGCAGTCGGTCGGTGACCGCGACGAACATCGCGAAGCGCGCTCCGGCGTCGGCGTCAGAATCAGACGCGGCGCCGTCCATCGCGGCCAGCACCTCGGGTAGGTCGCGAAGTGCCCGACGCCAGGGCCACAGCGGGGGCGCGCCCGGGTCGTCGACCGCGAAGCCGTACGCGCGGGTCATCCCGCGGCTCACGGCCCGCTGCGTGATTTCCTGGACCAGCCTGCTCTTGCCGATGCCCGCATCGCCGCTGACCAGCACCAGGGCGCCGCTACCGCGCACGGCCCCGCTGATCGCCGCGTCCGCGGCGGCCAACGGAACGTCGCGTCCGACGAGCGGCTCCACAGTCGTGAGTATCGCCGGTCGGTGGCCGAACCAGTACCCACTTTGCGTACTGGCACTGATGGCGGGCGGGTGCTGTCGACCGAATCTGGTGATCACACCACCGAGCGAGGGAGATATCCGATGTACGCACAACTGACCTACTTCGACGGGCCGCGGAGCCCGGAGCTGATCGCCGCGGCGGATCGCGCCGGTCGGGAGCGCATCGAACCCGCGATCCTGGCCAGGTCCGACCTGCGGGATGACCTGGTCGCGGTCTACGTCCTGCGTCGCCCTGATGGCGGTGAGATCACTCTGGTGATCGTCCAGGACGAAGACACCCTGGACAAAGCCGTCGAGGTGGTGTTGGCCACCGAGTTGCTGCCGGGTGAGGACCCGGCGTTGCTGCCGGGTCCCGATCGGCTCGAGCGGTATGAGGTTGTGCGCACTCTCACGGCTGCGTCTGCCGCCGCTGCGGCGCACACCTGATCGGCGGTCCTTGGTCGGTACGCACTGGTGCAGCTCAGGAGCGCTGCACCACGCAGAATTCGTTGCCCTCGACGTCGGCCAGCGCCCTTGACACCGCGCCCCACTCGTCGTAGTCGCCGATCCGCGTGGCGCCGAGGGCGAGCAGGCGGGCGACCTCGGCCTCGCGATCGGCGGTGCCACAATCGATTGTGGACGGCGGTGAGCGCCATGTGGGC
>JBBQJM010000373.1:0-4419 GCA_038325895.1 Mycobacteriales bacterium | reverse complement strand
TGGCGATGGCCACGCACGAGGGTGGCATGGAGATCGAGCAGCTCGCGGTGGAGCGTCCGGACGCGCTGGCGAAGATCGCCGTGAACGCGCTGACCGGGGTGGACGCGGCCAAGGCTGCCGAGATCGCCGACGCCGGCAAGTTTCCCGCCGAGGTGCGCGATCAGGTGATCGACATCCTGCAGCACCTGTGGGAGGTGTTCGTCGAGGAGGACGCCACGCTCGTCGAGGTGAACCCGTTGGTGAAAACCCCGCAGGGGAAGGTCCTCGCGGTCGACGGGAAGGTGTCGCTGGACGACAACGCCGACTTCCGGCATCCCGATCACGCGGCGCTGGCCGACATCGCCTCCGAGAACGCGCTGGAGGTCAAGGCCAAGGAGAAGGGCCTGAACTACGTCAAGCTCGACGGCCAGGTCGGGGTGATCGGCAACGGCGCCGGCCTGGTGATGTCCACCCTGGATGTGGTGGCGTACGCGGGTGAGGCCTACTCCCTGGGGGGTGGGCACAGCGTGTCGCCGGCGAATTTCCTGGACATCGGCGGCGGCGCGAGCGCCGAGGTGATGGCCAACGGGTTGGACATCATCCTGACCGACCCGGATGTGAAGTCGGTGTTCGTCAACGTGTTCGGTGGCATCACGTCCTGCGATGCGGTGGCGAACGGCATCGTCGGCGCCCTGCAGATGTTGGGCGACGAGGCCAGCAAACCGTTGGTGGTGCGGCTGGACGGGAACAACGTCGAGGAGGGCAGGCGGATCCTGCTTCAGGCCGCGCACCCGCTGGTGACGCTCGCCGAGACCATGGACGAGGGCGCCGACAAGGCCGCCCAACTAGCAGCAGCGACACTGAACAGCACGGGAGTCTGACGATGGCGATCTTCTTGAACGAGAATTCCCGCGTCATCGTGCAGGGCATGACCGGCGGTGAGGGCACCAAGCACACGCGCAGGATGTTGGCGTCCGGGACGAACATCGTCGGCGGGGTGAACGCCCGCAAGGCCGGCACCAAGGTCGAGTTCGACGGGTCGGTGCTGCCGGTGTTCGGTTCGGTGGCCGAGGCGATGGAGCAGACCGGGGCGAATGTGACGGTGCTGTTCGTGCCGCCCGCGTTCACCAAGGACGCGATCATCGAGGCCATCGACGCCGGTATCGGGTTGGCCGTGGTGATCACCGAAGGCGTGCCCGTGCACGACTCCGCGGTGGCCTGGGCGCACGCCGTCGCCACTGGCAACAAAACCAGGATCATCGGGCCGAACTGCCCGGGCATCATCTCTCCCGGCAAGTCGAATGCGGGGATCATCCCGGCCAACATCAGCGGCCCTGGCCGGGTCGGTCTGGTGTCCAAGTCCGGCACCCTGACCTACCAGATGATGTACGAGCTGCGGGATCTGGGGTTCTCCACCGCGATCGGCATCGGCGGTGACCCGGTCATCGGCACCACCCACATCGACGCCCTGGAAGGCTTCGAGGCCGACGAGGAGACCGAGGCCATCGTGATGATCGGCGAGATCGGCGGCGACGCCGAGGAACGCGCCGCCGCCTACATCGCCGAGCACGTCACCAAACCCGTCATCGGCTACGTCGCCGGGTTTACCGCCCCCGAAGGCAAAACGATGGGCCACGCCGGCGCCATCGTGTCCGGCTCCGCCGGCACCGCGCAAGCCAAGAAGGAAGCCCTGGAAGGCGTCGGCGTCAAGGTCGGCAAAACCCCCTCTGAAACCGCCCGACTGCTCAGGGCCGTGCTCAGCTAGCGAGCGAGGGGTTCAGGACCGATGAACGGGCCGCAGCGGGGCGATACCGGTGCGCTTCAGGCAGCACAGTGGGGTCCGGCGACGGGATCTCCCGTTCCGTCGTGGGCAGTCGGGTCGATTCCCGGCGCACCTGCTGCTGACGTGCCGACCGGTTACCCGCCAATGGGTGACGGCCCGACCGGTTACGGCGCCGTGACGGGACCGGGCGCACCGGCAGCTACCGGACCGGCGCGAACCGGCCGATCTACCCGGTGGGGCGTGGCCAGGGTCCTGGCTGTGGCCGTCATCGCGCTCGGCCTGGTGAATTTCATCTGGGGATTTCTCCCCGAGCTGTCGCTGCTGCGGTCGACGACCACCCAGGGCAGCCTGTCGGTCTTCAGCATCGGGCCGGCCTACGTTCCGATCCTCTTGCTCATCGCGGGCCTGCTGGCGATGACGGCGTTCCTGCCCGGCGAGGAGCGTTCTGGGTTCGCTGTCGCTGCGGTATCAGCGGGGGGCGCGGTCGGCGCGATCGCCTCGCTCGGCACCCAGGACGCCGTCTCCGGATTCGGCCAGGTCAGTAAGGGTCTCGGCGCGATCCTGCTGGTGATCTTCGGGATCATCCAGGCGGTGGTGGCGCTGATCGCATTCGTCATCGGCTCGGGTCTCGGGCTGAACGCGCGCGCCGGGGCGCAGAGCCCGGGGCTCACCGGGCCGGGTGTTCCGGCGCCGACCGGCGCCACGCCAGCCGCGTTCCCAGGTGCCGGCCCGGGGGCCGCTCAGCCCTACCCCGGCCAGCCCTACCCCGGCCAGCCCTATCCGGGTCAGCCCTATCCGGGTCAGCCCTACCCTGGCCAGCCCTACCCTGGCCAGCCCTACCCCGGCCAGCCCTACCCCGGCCAGCCCTACCCTGGCCAGCCCGATCCGGGTCAGGGGTGGTCGGCACCCGCGGGGACTTGGGGTGCCGAGGCCGACGCGCCCGCCCGCGGCCAAGCGGGATGGGGGCCCGCCGGTTACGGAGCGGTCCAGGGCACGTCGGCATACCAAGCCGGCCCGAGCCCGGCTCCTCGGGAATCCTCGCGGTCGCCCGTTGGGCCATCGGCGGATGCGCGGTCGGCCGACACGGATCTGCACGGAATCCCGGTGATCGCTTCTGCAGACCCCTCCGCCCCGGCCGGCGCGGACACGGTGGTACCTGGACCCGGTGAGCCGCGTGACGACCGTCGGCCGGCGGACACTCCCGCAGATCGCGACCGGACTCGCGACAGCTGAGCGGTCGAACGCTCCCGGATTGATCCGATCGCGGGTGCCGGCGGCGAGCCTCGGCCACGATCGGGCGCTCCACTGTGACAGTGGCGGGGTGACCCAGTTGGCTCCGGAACGGCTTGCGCCACCAGGGAACCCGCCGTCCGTCGAACACCCGAACGGATTGGTCGCCGCGGTGGCCGCGGTCCGCGGGGCGACGGTCGCGGTCTCCGGGTTGATCTTCACGGCCGGCATCGCGCTCGTGGTCTGGGCCATCACGCCCGCATCGGGCGCGGAGGCCGGCGCTGCCATGCGAGCCGGGGTGGCCGGGTTCGCGCTGGCGAACCTGATGCCGATCAGCGTCGCCGGGACCAACCTGACGATGCCGCCCTTGTTGTTGACCGGGTTGATCGTTGCGCTGCTCACCTCGGTGGCCCGGCACGGCCGTTTCCTCCCGCAGGGACGGGCGCAGGAAACGTTGGCCGTGCTGGTCAGCGCCGGCACCTATGGCCTCGTCGTTGCCGCCACGACGCGTGGGTTCGGTCCGCCGGAGGCGGTCCCGGCGGGGTCGGTGTGGACCGCAACTGCTCTCGCGCTGTGCGCCGCAGCCGCCGGCACCATAGGCAGAGAATCGGCCTGGCGTTCGTGGTGGCAGGGTCTGGCGCCCGCCTGGGTGCACTCCGGAGCGCGGGGCGGCGCCGTGGGTCTGGGCGTGCTGATCGCCGGGGGTGGGCTGGCCCTGGTCGTGGCGCTCGTCGGGCATTTCCCTTCGGCCGTCTCCGTCTCCGCGCTCGCGGCGCCGACCTGGACCGATGGTCTCGGCTTGGCGCTGCTGGGCATCGTGTACGTGCCGAACGCGGTGGTCGCAGGAGCCGGGTATCTCACCGGTGTCGGCTTCGTCGTCGGACCGGGGACGTATTCGCCGTTCTCCTCGTCCATCGTCGAATTGCCCGCAGTGCCGCTGCTGGCGGCGACCCCCGATCACTCCGGCGTTTCCTTGGTCGGCATCGCGTTGATGCTCGTCCCGCTGCTCTCCGGTGCACTGATCGGCTGGCGGGTCGTACGCAGGCTGAGCACTCGCCAGGAGCGCACGTACGCATCCGCTGTGGCATCGGCGGTGGCCGCGGTCGGGTTGGGCGCGTTGGCATGGATCGCCTCGGGAGGGGTCGGCAACGGGCGCTGGGCAATGATGGGATCCCCGCCGTTGCTGACCGCCGGGGCAGCATTCGTCGAGATCGGCGTCGTCGCAGTGGCCGTTGGGGCGTTGGTGCAGGCGCGGTCCGTGCCCTGGCGGGTGGCGGAGGCAACTGGCGTGGAGGACGACCTGCTCGACGGTTCCACCGGTCCGGATGATTCCGCGGCCGACGAGGATGCCCTGCGGGACGTGGGCGGCGCCGAGGTCGATGACCTCGACGACGATGTCGAGAGCGAATCCGACAGTGATGTCGAGA
>JBBQJM010000372.1:0-4432 GCA_038325895.1 Mycobacteriales bacterium | reverse complement strand
GACCCTGGCATCCCCCGGCTCGGTGCCGGGACCGGGCCCCAGGCCCAGGTGGTTGCCCTGCAGCAGGCCGTCGAGCCGCCGCCGGACGGTGAGTTCCAACGTGGCCAGCGCGGCATCCAGGCGGGCCGGATCCGAGGTGCTGATCACCCCGGGCTGCACGAGATCAGCCACGGCAGGGCGCACTCATCACGCGGCACCGGGGTGGGTGTACGGGCTGACCTGGGGCAGCGGAATGGCCTGCAGCAGACGGCCGAGGATCACCTCGACGGGAATGCCGTCGGCGAGCGCGTCGTAGGACAGCACCAACCGGTGGCGGAGCACGTCCGCGGAGACGTCGATGACGTCCTGCGGCACGACGAAATCGCGCCCGCGCACCAGCGCCAATGCGCGGGCCGCCGCGATGATGCCGAGTGAGGCGCGGGGGGACGCGCCGTAGGACAGCCACCCGGCGACCTCGGTGAGCCCGTGCTCGGCGGGTGTCCTGGTCGCGAAGACCAACCGGACGACGTAATCGACAAGGGCATGGTGCACGAAGACGTTCGACGCGACGTCCTGCAGCCGGACGAGTTCGCCCACCGGCAGCACCTGCTGCGCCACCGGCGGGACAACGCCCATCCGGTAGACGATCTCGCGTTCTTCGTCCGGTTCGGGGTACCCGACCAGCAGCTTGAACAGGAACCGGTCGCGCTGTGCTTCCGGCAACGGGTACACGCCCTCGTTCTCGATCGGATTCTGCGTGGCCATCACCAGGAACGGGTCGGGCATTTGGAAGGTCTTCCCGCCGATCGAGACATGCCGCTCGGCCATCACCTCCAGCAATGCCGACTGCACCTTGGCCGGCGCCCGGTTGATCTCGTCGGTGAGCACGAAGTTGGCGACCACCGGGCCGAGTTCGATGTCGAACTGCTCGCGGCCGACCCGGTAGATCCGCGTCCCGATCAGGTCGGAGGGCACCAGGTCGGGGGTGAACTGGATCCGGGAGAACGTCCCGCCGACCACCCGCGCGAACGTCTCCACGGCCAGCGTCTTGGCGACCCCGGGAACACCCTCGATCAGCAGGTGTCCCTTGGCCAGCAACCCGACGAGCATCCGCTCGACCAGCCGGTCCTGCCCGACGATCACCCGCTTGACCTCGAACACGGTGCGTTCCAGCATGGCCGCGTCGCCGGCCGGGGTGTGTACCGGTTGGCCCTGGGGCTGGCCCGGCCCTGCCCCCCCGCGGGCGCCCCCTGCCCCACCGGCACCTGACTTGATCAATCCCGCCGGGCTCAATCCCGCCGGGCTCAATCCTTCTGGGTTCATTGCTGTTGGGTTCATTGCTGTTGGGTTCATTCCTGTTGGGCTCAATGACTCTGGGGTCACCGGCTCCTCCTCGTCAGGTGCGTCACGCTGACCATTGTCCAGGCACGGCTGGAGGCCTTGTGTGCTGATCGCCGAACACCACCCCAATGGTTGGGAACTTGGCGTCACTGCCCTCGCCATTTGCGCAGGTCTTCTGGGGTGTCGATGTCGGCGGTTTCATCGCCGAGAGCCGGCAACTCGACGACCGGGATCGGCGCTAGCAGCTGTTTCAGTGAGGCGCCGTGCCAGCTTTCCCGCCGTCGCACGGCGGCGAGCAGCACACCGTGCCGCCAGACGCCGACTAGGTGTTGGCGCCGGCCGGCTGAGTCGATCAACCCTGAGTCGATCAACCCTGAGTCGATCAACACTGCCCCGCCGGCTTCGGGATCGGCGTCCAGTGCGGCGCACAGGCGCCCGACGGTTCCGGCGGTGATATAGGGCAGGTCCGCCGCGAGCACCGCGACCAGCGCTTCGGGCGGCACTCGGCCCTCCGGGCCCGATGACGCGTCCAGGGCCGCACATCCCTCCGCCACCGCGGCTGCCGGGCCGCCACCGGGCGGGCGCTCGCGCACGGAGATGACCGTTGCTGGCAGGTCTCGCGGTGGCCCGACGACGACCACCAGCGAGCCGGAAACAGACGCGAGCGCTCTGTCCAGCAGGGTCCGTCCGTCACGGTCGGCCAGCTCGGGTTTGTCGGCGTCGCCCAATCGACGGCCGCGGCCGCCGGCCAGCACGATCGCCGCAGCCGGCGCTGTCAAGGGGGCGTCACAATCACGTCAAGGGAGGACTCGGTCAGCCGCCCGGCCGGGCCGCGCCGATGAACCCGTTCCAGTACATCGTGGAGATCTTCACAGAGGACCCGGAGTTGGGCGCCTCGACTATCTGGTCGTTGCCGATCCAGATCGCCACGTGATGGATGCTGCTCGGATCGGACGTGTTGTAGGCGTAGAACACCAGGTCACCGGGCTGTAGGTCACTACGGGCGACATGCGGCTGGCCCGTGTACTGGTACCCGGAATAGTGCGGGAGGTACACCCCGACCTGGGCCCAGTCGTACAGCGCCAGCCCCGAGCAGTCGAAGCCGATCTTGTTGTAATCGCCGTAGCGATCGGCCACGCCGCCGTCGCGGATGCCCTGCGACGGACCGGAGTTGTCGCCGCCGCCCCACGCGTAGGTCGTGCCCAGGTAGGCCATCACGGCGTCGACCACCTGCTGGCCGCGTGAGGCGTCGGAGGAGCTGGACGAGCCGACAGTCCGCACGGCGGTGGAGACCGGGGTGGTGGCGGCAACGCCCTCGCAGGCGACACCGTTGCCATTGGGATCAAGGGCGGCCCGGTAGCCGGGCTCTCCGCGCGCGATGGGTCCCTCTCCCGCCGCCCGGCCTGCGTCACAGCTGTCGTAGTACACGCTGTCTGAACTTGCGGTGGCATCGGCGACGGCCGCGGTGCCCTCGCACGCGACGCCGTTGCCATTGGGGTCGAGTGCCGACCGGTAGCCGGGTTCGCCCTGGGAGATCGGGCCGCGTCCAGCGGCGCGCGCCGCGTCGCAACTGTCGTAGAAGGGCTCAGAGCTGGCGGCGGCTTGTTGAGCCGACCGGGCCGCCTGGTTGCTCGCCTCCTGTGCGGCCGACGCACGTTCTGCGGCAGCTTCCCGCTCGGCAGCCTGTTGCACAGCGGCCTGTTCGGCGGCTGCCTGCTCAGCGGCTGCCTGTTCGGCGGCATCCCGGGCCGCGGCTTCTGCCGCTGCCTGCGCGGCGGCCGCGGCTTGAGCTAGGCGGGCGGCCTCGGCCGCGGCTGCCTGCCGCGCCGCCTCCTCGGCAGCCTTGCGGGCCGCTTCTTCCTCGGCCTGCTTCTGCGCTAGCCACTGGTTGTATTGATCCCGCTGCTGCTGCAGACCAGCGACGTTCGACAGCGCCGCCTGGTAGTCGTTCCGCTGCTGGGTCAGCTGACCCTCCAGCGCCGAGAGCTGGTCCTGACCGGCGGCGAGTGAGTCGGCGGCCAGCTGCTGGGCACTGTCGGCATCCGTTTTGGCCTGATCAGCCCGTGCCTGTGCGGCGTTGGCGGCATCGAGGGCCGCGCGTGCGGCCGAGTCGAGGTTGGCCTTGTGGTTCCGGCTGCTCTCCAGATTGGCGATCGCGTTGAGCTGCGTTGCGGAGACCTGGTCGAGCAGCTCCCGCCGCTGCAGCAGTTCGGTGGTGCTGCCGGAATCCATCAGCGCGGTCATCGAGCCCAACACCGAACCCTGGCGGAACGACGCTGCAGCGAACGCGGCAGCCTTGGCCTTGGCGTCGTCGATGGCCTTGCCGGCCGCGTCGGCGTCGGCCTGTGCCTGGGTGGCGGCGGCGGACGCGGCGAAGGCATCCGATTGCGCCACCTGGAGATCGACGGCGGCCTTGTTCGCCAGTTCGGCCTTCAACTCCATGTCGTTCTTCAGGCGCTCGATGTCGCCTTCGGTCTTGCTGACCAGCCCGGACAGCCGGCCGACCTCGGCGGCCGAGGAGGACACCTGGCTCTGTCCGGCCTGGATCTGATCATCGGACGGGTTGTCCGGCGGGGGCGGCACGGCACCGGCGGGGACCGCCATGCCGATGACCACGACCCAGGCCAGTGCGACGCCGCCCAGCATCGACACGATGCCGCGGGGACGGGTGCGGACGGGCACTTCAGGCTCCTCCCCCGCGAACGTTCTCGCGGATGACCGGTCGAAGCGCCGACCGTGACGGTGTCAACACGACACGCCACGGAGAACCTTGCCACTTTGGTCCCCCTATTGACCAGTGGTCACGCTAAACCCATTGGTCCCAATTCGGACATCCATGACGAACGTCACTGGATTTCTACGCAGCGTGATCATCCTCGACACTGGTGCGGTGATCCATGCGCCCGAAAACCGGCCAGCGACGCATCTCGGCAGGGTGGCCGCACTGATGTCCGCCGCCGCCGGGTTGGTCCTTGCCCTGGTGGGTTCGTTCCTGCCGTGGGTTGATTCCGGGCAGGTTCGGCGCTCCAGCTACGCCGTCACCGGCATGATCGATCGACTCGGAATCGCCGGCGACGGCGTGTTGGGCTCACTGGTGGCGGGTTGGCCGTTG
>JBBQJM010000371.1:0-4439 GCA_038325895.1 Mycobacteriales bacterium | reverse complement strand
TTTCGGATGAGCGCGGCGCCGCGCGGCTGGGTGCAGTTGAGGTATTCGACGGTGAGCGGGAACTCGGTGGATAGGTCGGTCAGTGCCGCGCGGGCGTCGTCGCAGAAGTGGCAGGCGGGGGAGTGGACGACGGTGATGGCCACCGTGTCCGGGGCCGTGGATGTGCGTCCATCGGTGTCTCCTCACGGGCAGCGGCCTGGTTACCCCTGTCCCTGTTCGCAGTCTGCGGACGGCGCCCGAAGATTTCCCGGGGCGTTTGATGAAGGTTCGGTGAAGCCGCGTACCCGTTCGTGGCGGACACTGCGCGATGGGCCATCGCCTACGGGGTGGCCGGGATGGGGGTGGCGATGATCAAGGACGCCGGGCGGGTGCTGGTCGTCGACGACGAGCAGGCCCTGGCACGCCTCGTCGGCGACTATCTGACCCGGGATGGCTTCGACGTCACCATCGTCGCCGACGGCCTGGCTGCGGTGGACGCCGCCCGCACCCGCACGCCGGACGTGGTGGTGTTGGATCTGGGTCTGCCCGGGTTGGACGGGATCGAGGTGTGCCGGCGACTGCGGACGTTCAGCGACTGCTACGTGATCATGCTGACCGCCCGGGTGGACGAGATCGACAAACTCATCGGGCTGTCCGTCGGCGCGGACGACTACGTGACCAAACCGTTCAGCCCGCGGGAACTCGTCGCCCGGGTGCACGCCATGCTCCGCCGGCCACGGGCCGCAGCACCCGCCGGGACGGGCGTCGAGGCATTGCGCTTCGGGAAGTTGAGCGTTGACATCGGGGCCAGGGAGGTGCGGTCGGACGGGCGCTTGGTGGACCTGACCCGCACCGAGTTCGATGTGCTGGCCACGCTCGCGGCCAGGCCGCGGCTGGTGTTCACCCGGCGTCAGTTGATCGACGCGATCTGGGGTGAGACCTGGGTCGGTGACGAGCATCTGGTGGACGTGCACATCGGTCATCTGCGTCGCAAGCTCGGCGACGACCCGGACGCCGGGCGGTTCGTGCGCACGGTCCGCGGGGTCGGCTACCGGATGGGTGAGGGACGGTGAGGGTCCGTCCCGCGAACAATCTGGCCGCGCGGTTGTTCGCGGCGCAGACACTGGTCGCGGTGGCGGGCGCTGCCACCTTGTGGGTGGTGGCGGCGGTGATCGGCCCGGCGATCTTCCAGAGCCACCTGGACCAGGCGCAGGTTGCCCAGGTGTCGGCGGACACCGCCCGGCACGTCGACGAGGCGTTCCGGTCGGCCAGCGCGGTGTCCATCGGTGTTGCCCTGGTGGCGTCGCTGGTCGCGGCGTTGGCGATCTCGGCGTTCGCCACCCGGCGGATCGCCGGACCGGTGGTTCGATTAGCCGACGCTGCCGGGGATGTCGCCGCCGGCCGGTTCGACGTGCGCGTTCCGGATCCGGCGTTGGGTAGTGAGTTCGCCGGGCTGGCAGCGTCGTTCAACGGCATGGCGCAGAAGTTGCAGGCAGTGGAAACGACCAGGCGGCGGTTGCTGGCCGACCTGGCACACGAGATGCGGACCCCGTTGGCGACGTTGGATGCCTACCTGGAGGCGCTCGAGGACGGGGTCGCGGTCACGAGCCCGGAGACCGTCGCGTTGCTCCGGGCGCAGACCGGCCGGCTGGGCCGGCTCACCGAGGACGTCACTGCGGTCTCCCGCGCCGAGGAGGGGCAACTCGACCTGCACCCACAGGTGCTTCCCGCGGACCAGGTCATCGATCGCGCGGCCGCGGCGCGCGGGAGCGTTTCGACGCGAAGGGCGTCACCCTGGCCACCGACGCCGCACCCAGGTCGGGCAGGGTCGCGGCCGATCCTGAACGGATGGACCAAGTGCTCGGCAACTTGTTGGACAACGCGCTGCGCCACACCCCTGCCGGCGGCACCGTGCGCCTGGCCGCTCACCACGGCGGCGACTCAGAACCCGGCGGCGTCGAGTTCGTCGTCACCGACACCGGTGACGGCATCCCCGCCGAGCACCTTGCTCACGTGTTCGAACGCTTCTACCGGGTGGACCGCGCCCGTGACCGGGCACACGGTGGCTCCGGCATCGGCCTGGCGATCACCAAGGCCCTCGTCGAGGCGCACGGCGGCACGGTCACCGCGAGCAGCGCAGGCCTTGATCACGGCGCCGCGTTCACCGTGCGGCTGCCTGCGATCCGGGATCGCTGAACACAGCACGAGCCAGGGTGTAACGGCGTTCCGGGCAGCGCGACCCGGCGGGGGTCACGGGCACCGGCAGGTCGGGCCCGCGGTCGTTGCAGCAGCGCTGGTCGCGGGCCCTCCCCCCTGACCGGTGCCCGTGAGCCCCCGCCGGGCAGCGATGTACGTCTGGGGATCGATCTCGCCGCTGGCCAGCCGCTGGTCCAGGAGCTCCTGGGGGTCCTGACGCCGTTGCGGGACAGCCGGCGACAGACCACCGGTGGATTCCTGGGGGAACAGTCGGGTGACCGACCACACGATGACGGCGATGACGGCAATCCAGAACCCGATCATGAGCAGCCAGCCGGCCGGCCCCATGCCGCCGCAGTAGTCGCCGGTGAACATCGCGCACCTCCAACTGCCTTTCCCGGGCAGCCCGTGGGTTGTCACCACTGACTGTCGGCCGGTGAGATGGAGTTCGCCCCAGGGAAACCCTGAAGGTTCGGTGAAGCCCGCTGGGACACACGCCGGGGGGAGGCGGTCACGCGGCTCACTGACACCGTGCGGCTCGGTAACCGGGCTCACACGCCAAGACCACGGCGCCATCGATGCCCGGGCGAGCTTTGCACCTCCCCTTTCGCCCGCCGGCCTGGCCGCAGACGATGCCCGCGACGAAGACGGGACCTTCGTCCCTACCGTACCGGGGTATCCCATAGGCAGTCTTGGGGTGATGCAGGGTGGGGCTGGGGCGGCTGGCTCGGGATGAGTCTGCTGATGTTGGTGTTTCTGGGGTGCGCTGATCTGGCTCATCGCCACGCTGGTGGGTAACGGGTCGGGCAAGGACGCGCCGCCGTCGCGGCGGGCCGAGGATGTGTTGGCGGAGCGGTTCGCGCGCGGCGAGATCGGGCAAGCCGAATACCTGGACCGGCTGCGCGTCCTGCGGGGCACGCCCGGCGGCCGACCGGCGGGTGTGGACGCGGCGGGTGCGCCGGGATGAGCGCCCGTGCAGTGGAGCCGGTGGGCCGACGAGCGCGACCCGAAGGTTTGCTCATTGGTACCCTAGGGGGGTACTCTACTTGAAGAGATAGAGCGATACCACCTAGGGGTATTGTGTCGGGGTTCCGAGAGCCAGGGGCCCGAAACGGAATGGAGCGCCACATGGCCGCCGCGACCCATGAGCAGATGAACCAGTACGGGTACATCCACCGCAAGGACGATTACCTGAAGCGGTTGCGCCGCATCGAGGGTCAGGCCCGTGGCCTGCAGAAGATGGTGGAGGACGAGAAGTACTGCATCGACATCCTGACCCAGGTCTCGGCGATGACCAAGGCGCTGCAGTCGGTGGCGCTCGGGCTGCTGGACGAGCACCTGAGTCACTGCGTGATGCAGGCCGCCGCCGCCGGCGGACCGGAGGCCGACGAGAAGATCCGGGAAGCCTCGGAGGCCATCGCCCGACTGGTCCGCTCCTGAACCGTCCCGTCGCCGCGGTCCGTCGCGGCCCAACGCCCGTCCGTGCTGGATCGGCACCTTCATCGTCGGCGCCGCGGCGTTCCGGCGCCCCGCGTCTCGGTAGCTGACCGTGCCCGTCGGGGGGCAAGGCCACCCAAGGAGGAATCAGCGATGAACACCGCTCTTCGGCTCGCCGGATTCGGGGTCGGCCTGCTCGCCGTGTTCGGCGCCGCGGCAGGGGTCGGCGCCGCGGTCAGGCCCGCCGCGACCCCCGCCGCCCCGCCTGCCGCGGCAGCCCCGCACGGCGAGGAACACACCGACGCCGGCGCCACGACTGCGGCGCCTTTGGCCGGCGCGGCGACGGTGCCCGGCGGGCTGATGGTGTCCCAGGACGGCTACACGCTAACCCTGGCCGCGCGGTCGCTGCCGGCGGGACCGCGGGTGCCGTTGCGGTTTGAGATCCTGGGCCCGGACGGCGCATCGGTGACCCGCTACGACACCGAACACGACAAGGACCTGCACCTGATCGTGGTGCGCCGCGATCAGGCGCATTTCCAGCACGTCCACCCGGTGCTCGGAGACGACGGGACATGGAGTGTCCCGGTTGATCTGTCCGCGGCGGGGGAGTACCGGGTGTTCGCCGACTTCACCCCGACCGGCCACGACGGTGGCCTCACCCTGGGCGCGGACCTGGCGGTGCCCGCGGCGTACCAGCCGGTGCCGTTGCCCGCGCCGGCCCCGTCCGCCGTCGTCGTCGACGGGTATGCCGTCACGCTGGCCGGGGATCTCGTGCCCGGGCGGTCTTCGGAGCTGACGCTGACCGTCAGCAGGGACGGCGCACCGGT
>JBBQJM010000370.1:0-4492 GCA_038325895.1 Mycobacteriales bacterium | reverse complement strand
GGCGGCGGCGGGTTCCTGCTCGTGGAGGTGCTGTTCCTGGCCGCGAACACCACGAAAATCCTGTACGGGGCGTGGGTTCCGCTGCTCATCGGGGTCACCGTGTTCACCGTGCTGACCACCTGGCAACGCGGCCGGGCGGTGGTCACCGCCCGGCGCGAACACGACGAGGGTTCGCTCCGGGCGTTCATCGATGAGCTCCATGCCCGCCGCCCGGCTGTCCAACGCGTCCCCGGCACCGCTGTCTTTCTCAACCGTGGCAAGGCGACCGCGCCGTTGGCGATGCGTGCCAACGTCGCCCACAACCACATCCTGCACGAGCATGTTGTCATCCTGGCGATCGAGACATCGCCCGTGCCGCACGTCGCCGCCGCCGACCGGGTGGTCATGGACGATCTCGGCTACACCGACGACGGCATCAGTCATGTCACCGCCCACTTCGGGTATGTGGAGGACCCCAACGTTCCCGCTGTCCTACGGCTGGCCGCCGCGTCCGGATTGGAGGGTCCGCTGGACATCGACAATGCCTCGTATTTCCTGTCCACCATCGAGCTTCGCGTCGGCCGGGACCCAGGGATGACCCGTTGGCGCAAGCGACTTTTCGTCGCCACCGCGCGGATCACCACCGACGCCGCGGAGTACTTCGGCCTGCCCCGCGAGCGCACCGTCATCATGGGCTCCCGGATCACCGTGTAGCAGCGACCGGGCGCTGAGGATGTCAGGCCTTTTGGCTCGTCGTTGGGGCGACGTCAGGTGTGCTTCGCGTGCTGGTGCATTCGCCAGGGCGATGCCAGTACACATCACCCTCCGACGGCCAGTCCTGGCCTGCGCCGGCCAGCCGACGGTGGATCGCTACTGGTCGTGACTCGCGGCGCGAGAGGAGGCCATGACGGGTACAGCCCCTGCGTCGAGAAGCTGATCAGTTCGGTGTCTCAGGCGGTCGGCCGGGGTGTGCCGGTCCTGCCAGGGAAGGTCGAGACCGGTCGCAGCGTGATGACGCCGGCTCCGGTGTCGTTGTGCGGGTGGGGGTATGAGAATTCCCCACGGATCGACGGCCGGTAGAAAGGCGAACCGTTGGACGTGGACGCCGGGGTCGTTGGCAATATGGCAGGCGTGGGGTGAGTCGTCGACCAGTGGCGCAGATCGGGCGAGGACCGCGGCCGCCACGCACCCGTTGGGGTAGATCACCGTCATGTCGAGTACGTGTAACCACCGGGCCAGGGCGCAGGGCCCGCACAGCATCGTGTCGTCGGTCGGCCGCACTGTGATTGTCGCGGTCCTGTTGCGGATACGGGCAGTGCCGCCGCTGATGGTGACGTCCGCGGTGGTCAGGTCGGCGATATCCGGGTAGGACAGACCCGCCACCCGGGACAGCACCAGCAGCGCCCGGTCCCTTCGGCCCACCCACCCGTGGGACGGCAAGGCCCGTAAGAGGTCGTCCACCATGGCCCGCTGGCTCATTCAAGCCTCCTGTGTGTGATCGGTCGACGGGCCAAGATGAGGGGGAGGGTCGGCGCCCGACCAACGTGCTACCCGGATCTCAGCGTCCGTGACAACGTTGCCCTGGTGAGCGCGGCGAGTGTGGCTGCAGTCCAACTTGCACAGGTTGACGGACTGGCGCCGGCCGGTAGCTGCGGCTAGGTCGGCGAACCAGCACCCGTGCCGCCGAGTTCGATGAATAGGTCACCGGCCGTGCTTCGATGACACTGGCGCGCATTTGGAACAGGCGTTGTGGCAGGTGGTTTGCTCCGGAGACGGCCCAAATGCCACCTACTCAGCCGCCGAGATATTCCTGGATCAGGTAGCTCCGCACGACGCCGTCCTCGGTGAGCGAGACAGCGAACTCCGCCGCCCGCGCTGCCCCGGCCGGGTCGCTGCCGCGGAGAGAGCAATACGCGCGGACCACCCAGTAGGGCTGATAGCGCACGACCAGCTCCGCCGGCAGTTCATCGAGCAGCCTGAGGGCCGCGTCGGCACCCATGCTGTGGCTGCACGCCTTCGCCCTTGCGACGTAGGCCCCAACGGTCGGGGTCAGTCCGACGAGGCCGTCGTACAGTGCCGCGATGGCCGCCCAATCGGTGCGCGCGGTGACGGCCCGGCGGTTGTGCACGGACTGGATCGCAACTGGTATGGGCCCAGTGGGGCGGCGTTCCGGTGGAGATCCAAGGCGATGGCCAAATGACGCTCCGCCTGCTCGATCTCGGTGTGCGACCAGAGTCGGACGTCCTGCTGGTCCAGCGGGACGAAGGCACCGCTATGTCGGAGTCCCGGTCGTCCCACCCGGTGCCGTACGCCGCGTAGACGGCGTCCAGCACCGAGTAGACCCTTGCCGGCAACTGCGCAGCGCCGGGCACCGTGAAAGGGCACGACCGCGGCTTTGATCTTCGCCTTGGCCCGCACGAGTCGCTGACCCATCGTGGCCGGCGCGACGAGGAAGGCAGCGCCGATCCGCGGTGGGGGTGTCGCGTGAGGTTGAGGGCAGCCGGGACGGCGGTCGGTCGTCCGGACCGAAGGGCGCCGTAATCCTGGCTGCGAGAGCCCCGAAAGGGTGACGCGCTGCACATCAGCCTAGCCATGTGAGACGGTGAGACGTCGATGTGGTGGTCCGGGTTGGTCGAAGGGGGATCGGTGTGGGGGGTTCAGAAGTGCTCGATCGTTCCCGAGTCCCATCGCAGGGCCTGCTCGACGGTGCTGGCCGTGTCGTCGGGGGCGAACCTGGATGTGACGTTGCGGCGGATCGTGCAGGCGGCGGTCGATCTGGTCAGCGCGCGATACGGGGCGGTGACAATTCTGGGCGAAGCCGGGCAGCTCGATCGTTTCGTGCAGGTCGGCGTCGACGACGCCGCCGGCACGCCGATCGGGACTGAGCCGTGCGGTGGCGGTGTGCTCGACGTGATGGTCTCCGGCGGGCAGCCGCTGCGTCTGGACGATGTCACGAAACATTCGGCGTTCGTGGGGTTCCCGCCGGGTCATCCGACGATGCGGACCTTTCTGGGAGCGCCGATCCGGTCGGCCGGGCGGGTTGTCGGGCGGCTGTACCTGACCGAGAAGATGGGTGGGCAGGTTTTCACCGACGACGACACGCGCACGGTGCAAGCGCTGGCCGACGCGATCGGGATGGCGGTGGACAACGCGCACGTGTTTCTGGAGGCACGCAGGGCCAGGCAATGGCTGGAGGCGGCCAGTGATGTCACCACCGAACTGTTGGGCAGCGGGGACACCGGCCGCGCGTTGAACCTGATCGCCGACCGTGCAATGCAGCTCAGCGCGGCCGACACCGCGATGGTGGTGCTGCCGTCGGACCCGCAGATGACTCCGTCGGGGGTCACCGATCTGCGGGTCGCGGTGTGCGTCGGCGTCGGCGCGGACACCCTTCGCGATCTGATGATCCCGATGGCGGGGTCCACAACGGGAGCGGTGTTCACCGACCAGTTACCGCGCAGCGTGCCGACCCTTGCCGTCCCACCAGGGTTCCGTCCGATCCTTGGGCCGGGAATGGCGTCCCCGCTGGGACCCACCGAATCGACGTTCGGTGTGTTGGTGGTGACGCGCACGCCGGGGTCGGCCGCGTTCGATGACGACGACCTGACCCGCCTGTCGTTGTTCGCCGAAAACGCCGCGCTCGCCTTGCATCTCGCCGAGGGTCAGCGGCTCCGCGAACTGCGGGTGCTCGCCGACCGTGACCGGGTCGCCAGGGACCTGTACGACCACGTGATGCAACAGCTGTTCGGTATCGGTCTGGCGATGCAGATCACCCGCGGCCGGCCGTCGTCGCCGAGTTCGGACGCCAGGACAGGCGATCACATCGACCAACTGCAGGAAGTCGTCCGAGAGCTCCGTCGAGTGATCTTCGGGATGGAGCCCGGTCCCGTAGTGCCACCACGGCTGCGCACGTCGCTGATGCAGATGATCACCATGCTGACCCGGGGGTCGCCGCTGCGCACCTCGGTGCAGATGTCGGGAGCGTTGGACGAGCTGCCCCCCGACCTGGCTGAGCACGCCGCCCGGGTGGTGCGCGAGGGTGTCGGCAACGCGGTGCAGCACTCGCACGCGGCAGCACTGATCGTCACCATCGCGGTCGACGACGAGCTGGTCGTGCAGGTCATCGACGACGGCGTTGGCGGTGCAGACCCGGTGGCCGGCGCGGGACTGCGCGACCTTGCGCGGCGCGCCAACGCCGTCGCTGGATCGTTCACCGTCTCCGGAGCCGACGGTGGCGGCACCCGCCTGCTGTGGACCGCGCCCCTACCGTAGGGGCCCGGATACGGCTCTGCGGGAGCATGCGACGCCAGCACACCACCCCGTCATGGGGAACGAGCGCCGCAGCGCTCAGCCCTCGCACCTGACGACGAGCCGAATCGAAAGGTGG
Organism: Mycobacteriales bacterium; assembly: GCA_038325895.1. Classification (GTDB taxonomy): domain Bacteria; phylum Actinomycetota; class Actinomycetes; order Mycobacteriales; family Nakamurellaceae; genus Nakamurella. The sequence goes on along the minus strand of JBBQJM010000370.1, from coordinate 126 downwards.
CATCGGGGGAAGATTTCTCGTAGCGGCCCGCCAGCAGAGGGGTGGCTGCGGCTTGCGGCTGCGGCCTGCGCCGGAGGGCGTGCTGGAGGTGTTCCATGGCGGGCGAGCGGGTTCTTGGTGCTGACG
>JBBQJM010000369.1:0-4522 GCA_038325895.1 Mycobacteriales bacterium | reverse complement strand
GGGAGAGAAGGCGAATCGCACCACGCCTTCGGGGTCGCGTCCGGACAGGGTGACACGACGCGACTTGTTGCTGCCCTTGTTGTCGAGAGTCGCCTGCAGCCGGCCAGGTTCTGAGTCCTTCGCCCTGACCATGCTCGGGTTCAGCCGCAACCCGATGGGTGCCTCGATCGCGGGGACCGTGATCTGGAGGGGTTCGGTGACCCAGATCTCCGGATGCGCCTGCGAGCGAACCCTGAGCACCTGCTCAACCGCGCCGGCCGGCACCAGCGCGCGGCCGGCGATGGACAAGGTCACCCGGGCGAGGTCGTTGGTGGTGGGCAGCAACCGGACTTCGGCAGTGGAGACCCTCAACCACTCCGGCGGGTCCACGATCTCGACAACGTAGGCATCGACGATCGGCGACAGGTTGTGCACCCTGACCTCGACGGACTCCGGATCGCCGCCCGGTGTCACGATGACGGCCGTCGGCTCGACAGTGATCTGAAGGGACGAGCGCGCTTCGCTGTTGTTGGGGCCTGGATCGGATGGGACCGGCGCCACCGGGGCCGGAACGGCCGGTACAGCGGGAATCGCCGGGTCGTCGGCGGCCGAGGTGGCGGGGGTGGTCGGCGCCGTCGCGGGTGCGGGGTCAACGCCGAGGATGGCCGCGCTCGGCGCCGCAGACTGGCCGTCCTCCTGGTCGTACCACGGAAGGAACGCCTGGCAATTGACACAGAACTGCACGCCGGGTTCGTTGCGTTGTCCGCATTGCTCACAGATGTTCTCGTTCATTCGCCCTCCTGAATGCCCTCAGCGAGCCGGCCCGGCGGGAACCGGTGTGGCGAAGTACGGGCCGAACTCGCGCTCGAGAACCAGCCTGCCGAGTTTGCGGTATTCCTGCTGTACGGCGGAAATGAGTTCCGCCATGCCGATCTCCCGGTTGGCACCGGCGGCCAGGTAGGCCGCGGTGGTCGCGGCCGAGCGGATGTTCCCACCGGACAGGGTGAACGAGCGGGCGCAGAACTCCAGGTCGAGACCGGGCGCGCAGGGCACGGGCGGAGCCAGGCAATGTTGCCAGATCGACAGCCGTGACTTTTCGTCCGGCGCCGGGAAATCGATGATCATGTCGAGTCTGCGGGTGAACGCGTCGTCGATGTTCGCCCGCAGATTCGTCGCGAGAATGGCCAGCCCGTCGAAGGTTTCCATGCGCTGCAACAGGTAGGCGCTCTCGATGTTGGCGTACCGGTCGTGCGCGTCGCGGACCTCGCTGCGCTTGCCGAAGATCGCGTCCGCCTCATCGAACAGCAGCACCGCGTTCACCCCGCCGGCTTCGGCGAAGATCCGCTCGAGGTTCTTCTCCGTTTCCCCGACGTACTTGTCGACGACGGTCGCCAGATTCACCGTGTACAGATCAAGGCCCAACTCGCCGGCGATGACCTCTGCCGACATGGTCTTGCCGGTTCCGGAATCCCCGGCGAACAGTGCCGTCACCCCCCTGCCCCGGCCACCCCCGGGGCGCATTCCCCATTCGATCAGGACCTGGTCGCGATTGCGGGCCCTGGCGGCGAGGTCGTGCAATTGGCCGCGGGACGTCTCCGGCAGCACGATGTCCTGCCACCCCACCGCCGGTTCGATCCGTCGGGCGAGCCGCTCCAGCCCTGCCGCGTTCTGTGCTCGGGCACCGCGGCGCAGGCCTTCTGCGGTCAGCCCGTCGCTGCCCAGCAGCGCGGACGCGGAGGCCGATCGCACCGCCCGTGCGACCTGCACCGGGCCCAGCACGAAATGTACAGGGATGAGCGCCGAATCCGCGGAACCGTTGCCCCCGGACATTTCTCGCCTCCCCAACTCCCCGAGCCCCGACTCGGTGTGACCCAACTCCCTGCGCCCCAATTCTCGAAGCCAGAGCGCGCTCCGTTCGGTGGTGGTGAGGATGGGCGCATCGATCATCAGCGGCACGCTCTCGGTCCAACTGGGATCCCAGGTGACGCCGCCGACGATGGCCACCGGCAACGGCAGGTCGGCCAGTCTCCGGAGCGCCTCCGGCGCGGACTCGGCGAGCGACTCGACCGGTGCCGCGACCACGCCGGCACCGCGCAGCAGCGCCTCGCGACCGATCACCGCGACCGCCTCACCGGCATCCCGGCCGGCCGCCACCCTGGCCAGGTCGACGCCGAGCACCGGACGGCCGATCGAGCTGATCGCCGCGGACGCCACCGACGGACCCAATCCGGTCGCCTGGTCCCGGATGTAGGCCAGCCGCTGCCCCGCGCCGAACGCACGGCCCAGCGCCTCGGAACGTTCGCCGGTGATGTGCGGGACGTCGGTGAGCACACCGACGAGGGCCTGGTCGGGGACATCGTTGCCGAGCAGGTGGGCGGTGACCCGATCGGGCACCCGCAGCGCCCTGGTCAGGAACGGGCGGTCGGCGTCCTCCACCTGAACCAGCGCGCGATCGATCAACGGCGAGCCCGGCAGCAGCCGGGCCCGCGAGGACTCCGAGGCGGCCGAGACGTCGGCCAGCGCCAATGCCAGCCCGATCGTCGCGCGACGCCGGGTGACGTCGTCGTTGAGGTAGCCGTAAAGCCGCTCGAACCGGCTGTCCAGATCCGGCACCAGGCAGATCACCAGGATCTCGACATCCAGGTCGGACAGCGCCGCCTCGTTGGCGAGCCGCCGCAACCGGATGACGGCGCCGTGTTCCTCGGCGGCCGCCGCGGCGCCCTCGGTCGCTGCGCGGGCGGCGCGGTCAGGTTCGGGCGGCTCCCTGGACGGCGTGAGGAGTTGGTCGACGACCTCGTCCGTCAGGTACAGCCCTCGAAACGGATCGTCGGGGGCGGGATCGTCCGCGCGCCGATGCGTCACCAACGACCGGATGCGGTCCTCGACGAGGCCGACCCGGCGCAGCAGGTATCCCAGACTCTCATCGGTCACCACTGGCCGATCCCTCCCTGCCGGCGGCGCCGGGCACGGCCGGCGGCGGCCGGCCGGTCCCTTTCGGGTTCGTCAGATCCTTGGTGGGGCAAGCCTTCTTCACCCACCGGCGACGCGGGCCGGTCGAGCGTGCCCGACGCATCAGACCCGCTGGCGGCAAGTTGCTGCCAGCTCAGGCCCTGCGAGTCGGCGGCCACTCGGGCGTCGCCGCTGTCCGAACTGGTGTCGCCCGGCGCCCGGCCCTGACCGTTGCCGGACGCTACCGCGGCCTGGGTGCGGCTCTCCCGCGGCGGCCACTCCCCCACGCCACCCAGCGACACCACACCCGGCGAGACCACCGGCGGCGCCGCCAGGTACTGCTGACCGGTGTCCGTCGGCGCGCTGATCACCACGTCCAGCGACGGCTTGAGCTCGCCGCCCAGTGCGGACCACACGTCGGCAAATGAGCGGTCCTCCGGAGGCGGCAGCGACACGGTGATCGGCACCGGCAGCCCGAGATCGGCCAATGGTCCGGTCAGCAGGTCCTCGGGCATCGCATCGTGACGGAGGAAGCAGGACAACAACGCGGACAGCAGCCGATGCTCATCTTCCGGACGCTGGGTCCACGCCGTCACCAGGTAGGACAGCTTGAAGTGCCGCGGCGGTAGGCGCCTGGACCGGATCCGCTCGCCGTCGTATTCGTTGACCAGACCGCGTTCACGCCGTCGCAGGTCCTCGCGGATGTCGTACAGGTAGACGTCGATCGTCGGCACGTTGCGCCGACCGGCCCAATCCTTGGTCGGCGCGTCGAAAACCACCTCGACCTCGGTGGCGTTGGCGGCCTCGCGCTCGATCAACGAGCGGAGCGCAAAGTCGACCTCAGGGATCACACTGTTCACTCTGCCTCTGCCTGGCCGCCGGGACGACGGGACGATGGTCAGTCTGCAGGGCACCGGTCAGTGCCCGAAAGGGCCGTTGCCGGAGTCAGATCAGTCCCTCCCGCACCGCGTACGCCACGGCGTGCGAACGGTTCCGCAGCTGGAGTCGGGTGGTGACGTCGTGCAGGATGTTCTTCACGGTGCGCTGGCTGTAGGACAGTCGCCCGGCGATTTCGGCGGTGTCGTGCCCCGAGGCAACCAGTTTGAGCACCTCGGTTTCCCGCTGGGACAGGCCCGAGAAGGCGAGCCCGCGGGGCGAGAGCACCTGCCGTTGCAACCGGCCGACCTGCCCCAACAGCCGACCCAGCAGGTCGGGCGGTACCTCACCCTCGCCGGCGGCCACCCGAACCAGGGCACGGACCAGGGTGTCCGACGTCGCATCGCCGCGGCGCAGCAGGCCGCCGACGCCGACCTCGGCCGCCGCGACAAGCGTCGCATCGTCGATCACTCTGGCGACCAGCACGGTCCGCGGGACCGACCCGCGCTGCAAAGCGCGCAGCACCCGGAGGACCTCGTCGGTGAGCGCGTCCGCGACGACCACTGCCACCACTGCCTCGCCGAGGTGCTCGGCGTCGACGACAAGGATTTCCGGTCGCTGGCGGAGCTGGCTGATGACGCCGGCCTGCGAAATGGGATCGCTGGCGTAGACGTAGGTGGCGACGGGTGTGTGCACGAAAACCTCCGACGGTAGAGAA
>JBBQJM010000368.1:0-4576 GCA_038325895.1 Mycobacteriales bacterium | reverse complement strand
CCTGCCGCTGGTGGCGACGGTGAACGCGGCGCGGGTACTGGCGGTTGTGGGCAACCTGCTCGGCGTCGACCACGCCGAGTTCGCCGACCTCGCGCTGTCGGCGCCAGAGGGTTCCGGCGGGCTGACGTTGCTGCCGTATCTCGATGGTGAGCGGACCCCCAACCGTCCGCACGCCAGCGGTGTCTTCCGCGGGCTGACCTCGGCCGTCACCCGTGCCGACCTGGCCCGCGCCGCGGTCGAGGCATTGCTGTGCTCGCTGGCGGACGCGGTCGATGCCCTTGGGGTCTCGCCGCAGCGGGTGCTGATGATCGGCGGTGCGGCGCGGAATCCGGCTGTTCAGCAGTTGGCGCCGGCGATCTTCGGGATGGACGTGGTGGTGCCGGCCGCTGCCGAGTACGTCGCGCTGGGCGCCGCCCGGCAGGCCGCCTGGGCGCTGGCCGGGTCGGCGCAGCCGCCGCAGTGGCCCGCGGCTGCGGCGCAGACGTTCACCGCGCCGGCAGCCCCCGCCGTGCGCGCCCGGTACGACGCCCTGCGGGATGCCACCACGGCGTGTTGAGGGCGAGCAGGCCGTAAGAGCACGAGCACCGCGCAGCCGAAGGCAAGCCTGCTCGAATGCCCCACGAGTTCGTCCGCATCGAGACCGCCGCGCCGCAACCGGTCCGGAACTGGCGTCGGGCGTGGCCCGGGTTTGCTGAAGTGTCAGCCGTCAAACCGTGGCCTCTGCGCCGTACGGTGGGCCGATGCTCGATCACCTCGCCCTGCAGACCGACGATGTGGTGGCTGCGGCAGCCTTCTACGCGAGGGTCTTTGCCGCCCTGGACGTGCATGAGTCAATGCGGATCGAGCGCCCGGAAGGCCTGGTCATCGGTATGGCAGGGCCCGATGGGTTTCCTCGCCTGTGGTTCGGCCCTCTCGTCGACCCCGGCATCAGGCCGGTGCATCTGGCGCTGACCGCACCGTCCCGGGGGGCGGTGGACGGGGTGGCTGCGGCAGCGCTCGAAGCACACGCCGAGATTCTGCACTCGCCGCGGCTGTGGCCGGAATATCATCCGGGCTACTACGCGGTCTTCCTGCGGGATCCAGACGGTAACAACGTCGAGGCCGTGCACCACTCGTTCGGCGCCGACTGAGCGGCACGGACGGTGCCAGGGGATCAGTCCTCGTCAGGGTGTGCTGCGCTCTCGGTCGGGATGATGATCACCTCGGCCACCTGCTCGGCGAGCACCTCGGCGGCGTGTGCGGGCAGCCTGTCGTCCGTGAGCAAGGTGGTGATCGCACGGAGCGGTGCGATCTGCGCGAGACCGACCACGCCCCACTTGGTGTGGTCGGCGACGACCACCAGTCGGCGGGCCGATTCGACCAGCGCCCGGTTCGTCTCGGCCTCCAGTAGGTTCGGTGTGGTCAGGCCGGCGCGCTCGTCGATCCCGTGCACACCCATGATCACCATGTCCACGTGCAGCGACCGGATGGCCTGCACCGCGACCGGGCCGACGAGGCCGTCAGACGGAGTACGCAGACCGCCGGTCAGCACCACCGTGAGGTCCGGGCGCTGCCGCGCGTTCAGCACTTCGGCCACCTTGAGCGAGTTCGTCACCACGGTGAGGTTGGCGATATCGCCCAGGTGGCGGGCCAGCGTCCAGGTCGTGCTGCCCGCGGTGATCGCGATCGCCATGCCCGGCCGGATCAGCGTGGCCGCCCGGATGGCGATGGCCTCCTTTTCGGAGACCTCGCGCTGGCTGGTGACCTCGAATCCCGGCTCGATGGCGCTGGCCGTGTCCATCGCCGTGGCACCGCCGTGCACCTTGGACAGCAAACCCTTGCGGTCCAACATCTCCAGGTCGCGGCGGACCGTCATGTCGGAGACGCCCAGCAGGGCCGTCAGGTGCGTCACCCTGGCGCCGCCGGTGCGGCGGACCTCTTCCAGGATCTTGGCCTGGCGCATGGCTGCGAGCACGGGCTCCCCTTTGCTGGTGGTGCACCAATCGTACCGAATCACACGTCATGATGTTTGTATCTGTTCGGATCTTCTACTGTGTGACTGGTGGCAACGGCGCCACCTCACCGATGACAGGATCACGGGGTGCCAGATACTCCCACGGCGGCGACGGCAGGGACTCCGACGGTGACCAATCCGACGGTGAGCGATCCCAGCGTGAGCAATCCGAAGGTGAGCCATCCCAGCGTGAGCAGTCCCAGCGTGAGCGATCCCAGCGTGAGCAGTCCCAGCGTGAGCGATCCCAGCGTGAGCAGTCCCAGCGTGAGCGATCCCAGCGTGAGCGATCCCAGCGCTCCGCCGCCCAGTCCGGTGACGGCCGCCGACGTCGACGCCGCGGCCCGTCGGATCGCCGCGGTGGCGGCGGTGACCCCCATCGAACGCTGCGCCCGACTGTCGGACGCGACGAACACCATGGTCTGGCTGAAGCGCGAGGACCTGCAGGTGGTGCGGTCGTACAAGGTGCGCGGGGCTTACAACGTCATGTCACAACTGTCGCCGGCGGAGCGGGCGGCGGGGGTGGTGTGCGCGAGCGCCGGCAACCATGCCCAAGGGGTGGCGTTCGCCTGCCGCGCGTTGGGCATCAAGGGGCGTATCTATCTGCCGAACACCACACCACGGCAGAAGCGGGACAGGATCCGTTCGCACGGCGGCGACATGGTGCAGCTGGTGCTGTTCGGAGATACCTACGACGATGCCGCTACCGCTGCGCTGGCTGACGCCGAACGGTCCGGGTCCGTACTGGTGCCACCGTTCGACGATTCGCGGACCATCGCCGGCCAGGGCACCGTGGTCCGGGAGATCCTTCAGCAGTTGGGGCGGCCGCCCGACGTGCTGGTCGTGCCGGTCGGTGGTGGTGGGCTGATCGCCGGCATCGTTTCGTACCTGCGTGATCGCGCGCCCGGGGTCAGCGTCATCGGTGTGGAGCCGGCAGGTGCACCGTCCATGGCCGCGGCGCTGGCGGCGGGTGCGCCGGTGCGGCTGGACAACATGGATCCGTTCGTCGACGGGGCGGCGGTGCGTTCGGTGGGCTCGGTGCCGTTCGGCATCGTCGCGGCCGCCGGGACCCGCATCATCTCAGTGGACGAGGGTGCGATCTGCACGGAAATGCTGTCGCTGTACCAGAACGAGGGCATCATCGCCGAGCCGGCGGGGGCGTTGGCGCTGGCCGCGCTGCCGACGCTGGACCTGCCGGCCGGTTCGGCCGTTGTCGCGCTGGTCTCCGGTGGGAACAATGACGTCTCGCGGTACGGCGAGATCGTCGAGCGCTCCCTGGTACACCTGGGCCTGAAGCACTATTTCCTGGTCGATTTCCCGCAGGAGCCGGGTGCGCTCCGCCGATTCCTGGACGAGGTGCTCGGTCCCGAGGACGACATCACCCTGTTCGAGTACGTCAAGCGCAACAACAGGGAGACCGGGCCGGCACTGGTGGGCATCGAGATGGGTTCCGCGGACGGGCTTTCCGCGCTGTTGGCCCGGATGGCAGCGGCGCCGATGGAGGTCGAGCGGATCCTGCCTGGCTCCGCGGCCTACCGGTACCTGACCTGATCCGGCCGTGACGTGGAACATCGAGGGATGACCGCCGAGGGATCGGGGCCGGACGTGGGGGCTGTTAGCGGTCAACGGATCCGGATCGGTGTCGACACCGGCGGGACATTCACCGACGTGGTGGCCCTCGACATGAGCACCAATCGGATCGTCACCACCAAGACCCCGTCGACGCCGAGCGATCCCGCCGAGGGGTTCCTCACCGGCGTCCGGAAGATCCTGGCCCTGATCGGTGCCGGCGGTGCCGGCGGTGCCGACGGTGCCGGCGGTGCTGGCGGCGCCGACAGTGCTGGGGCCGGACCCGGGGATATCACGGCGATCCTGCACGTCACCACGGTGGCCACCAACCAGTTGCTTCAGGTCTCGGTGGGCCGGCTCGGGCTGATCACCACCCAGGGCTACGAGTTCTTCCTGGAAATTGCCAGACAATCGGTGCCTGACGGGTACGGCAACAGCTATTTCTGGGTCAAGCCCAACCGCATCGTGCCGGCCGATCTGGTGCGCACGGTTGGCGGCCGGATGGACGTCGGCGGCAACGAGATCCGTCCGCTGGATGAGGATTCAGCGATCAACTCGGTGGAATTCTTTCATGCGCAGGGTATCTCGACGATCGGATTATGCCTGCTGCATTCCTACGCCAACGATGCCCACGAGCGCAGGCTGCGGGAGATCCTGCTGGCCGAGTACCCCGACGCCGTGGTGTCGCTGTCCTGCGAAGTCTTGCCGGAATTTCGCGAGTACGAGCGGGCGATGACCAAGCTGGTCGGTGCAGCTGTCAAACCCACTGTGGGCAGCTACGTTTCGTCGATCTCTCGGCGGTTGGCAGAGTTGGACCCGGATCGGGATATCCCGTTCTCGATCATGCGGTCCAACGGCGGCGTGCTGTCCGCCCGGGAGGTGGTTCACCAGCCGATCACCACCGTGCTCTCCGGCCCGGCGGCCGGCGCCCTGGGTGCCGCGCTGATTGCCGAGCGGGCGGGTTTCCTCTCGGTGCTGACCTGCGACGGCGGTGGGACGTCGACGGACGTGTCGGTG
>JBBQJM010000367.1:0-4587 GCA_038325895.1 Mycobacteriales bacterium | reverse complement strand
ATGTATTCGCCGGCGAGACCGTCGCCCAGAACGTCCAGAGCCGCCTCGTCGCCGCCATCGAGACAGGCGTCCAAGATCTCGGCCACCCCCTCGGCGGACATGTCGAACATGAAGTCCCTCGGCCGAACGCTGGTCTTCGGGGAGTCGTTCTTGGGGCCGGCCACCCCCTTGAACCGAAACTTGGAGCCATGGTTGCGAAATCGCTTCTCGCGGCGCGACTTGAGTTGGGCGCGGCGATAGCCCGTCGAGGCGCGCAACGCGGAACTGGCTTGATCTAGCACGCCCTGGGCTGCCGGGTTGGGCTTGTTCTCACCCCGCAGCCACCGATACACGCTGCTGGCCGAGCGGCCGGCGATCGCGGCGACGGCCTTGACGCCGCCGAGCTCGCTGACCTGCGCCCCCACGGTGGGCGGCGTGGCCGGCAGCGACGTATTCGACAAGGCCTCACCGATGTTGCTGGTGGGTTTACCTAGTGCCACGGTTCACCTCCTGGCGGGGCTGCTCGTCACAAGTTCTTCGCGACGGCGGCGTTGACGTCGGTGACCGAGCGGCGCTCCGCGGCGTCGACGACGATGTCGGTGATCTCCTGGCTGCGCGACAGGTTCCATTGACCGAGCCCGATTCCCAGTGTCATCGGCTCGGGTTTGGCGACCTCCGGGTCGGATTCATCACTGGTGTACAGCAATTCGTCGGTGAACACCGCGACTGGGTAGCGGCCGGTGGTGTCGGCGATCTTGCGGATCTTGCGGTGCAGATCGACGTTTGCCTCGGCCTGGATGCTGGCCCGCCAGTCCGGCCGGTGCCACGGTGTCAGGGGCTCTCCCTTGGCATCGCAGTCACCGCTGTAGGCCAGCCGCCCAATGAACCCGCGGTAGACCGCCTTGATCGCACCGCGTTCGGCCAACGCGTTGATGTCGGTGGGGTGCTCGCTCAGATGGTCCTCCAGGGCCAGGCGAGCCGTGTTGATGTGCTTTGCCCATGCCTCCCACAGCCGGCGCGTCACCGACCAGGTGTAGGCCTCGTGGACTTCGACGGGCCAGTCCAGTTCTTTGACAACGTATTTCAGTGTCGCGGTGGTGAACCACCCGGTGGTGGCGTCGCGGCCGCGAGCTAGGGCCATGATGTCGGGCAGCATCGCATGTCCGCCGCCGCCGGCGATGTAGCCGGGGTACTGCTGCGCACCGACCGTCACCCGCCACAGACCCACCGTCTTGGGATCGAAGTCCACGGCGTCGCGGTGATGCTCCGGCGCTCCCATCCCGACGATCGCCTTCTGCGCGGCCGTGAGGTAGTTGGCGCGCATGTCGTAACCGTGGATGTGGGTGTGGCGCCGTTCGTCGGTGCTCAGCGGCCGCACCCACGTCATGGCGCCGGCGGCCAGGCGACCCGCCGCCTTGCGGAACGGCTCGGGTGCGCTCACCAGTTCAGTCGGGGTCAGCGCCCGCCCGCCGGGCGGGTGCAGCCGCTCGTAGAGCCGACGCCCGGTCACTGCTCCCGAGGAGGAGTACGTGGTGCCCAGCAGCTCGGCCACCCGGTGCAGCCGGTAGGCCAGGTCGACGGGCTCGTCGGTACCGGCCAACAGTCCGGACTGCGCATCGGTGACGCCCACCGCGGGCAGCAGCACGAACTCGGCGGCCAGGTTGTCGCGCCACACCTTCGTCCAAATCCGAAGCGTGCCCACCTTGCTGGTGTGATACCCGGCGTCCAGGGTGTCCTTCATCAGCTCCGCACCCGCCGCGGCAATGACCTCGATCGGGTTGGGTTCATCGGTCAGGTCGGGGAGGTTGATCCCGAAACGCGCCAGCGCAGCCTCGGTGAGCACCAGCTGCGGTGCCTCGGGAAGTGAACGGCCGCCGCCGAATCCGAGCCGCAGCGCTCCCGCCAACTCCACCAAGTCACCGAGATGGGCGATGGTGAGGTCGGGTCCCAGCGCGATCGGAATGACCTCACCATCGGGTAGCACCATGGCGTTGTCGGTGATCGTCGCCGAGGCGTAGAGCCACCGCGTCTCCTCATCGCCCGCGGTGACCAGCGGCCGCAACGCCACCGCGGCGGGGGCCGCGCTCGGGGCGCCAGCCGCGGCCGGCACCACCGCCTGGGCCTGCGACGGCACCTCGAGGTCGGCGAGGTCCTCGACGACTCCCCCAGCACCTGGGGTGACCTCCTCGCCACCAATCACCGGTTCCTCGGGGCGGCACCGGTCCCCGACGTCGCTGAGGGCCGCGGGCTGATCACTCTCACCGGGCACGACGGTCAACGTCGGCCCCGGGAGCCCTAGATCGAGCATTTCCTGAGTCATGGATTCATCTCCCCCCTCGGCGTCACACCCGGGCGCGCCGACATCGGTGTCATCATCACGGGCTTCCTCATCGATCGGGGTGGGCACGATCCGCGGTCGAGAACCCCACGGCGGCAGCGGGAACGGCGGCCGCGACGCCACCGAATCAGCAGTGTCATCGCCGTCATCGCCGTAGAACTCGGCGAGCGGCACCGGCCACACCGACGTCAACACCCCGGCGACCCGGATGCGGCTACGGCGGGTGCCGTCACCTTCCAGCCCCAACCACCCGCGCCGACCCAGTGACGAGGTGATCGTGGCCGCCGTGGCAGTGAAGTGCTCCCCCACCCGCGCCGTTAGCGCCGCCATCGTCGCCAGGGTTTCCCGCGGAAACAGGTACAGCATCCGGTCACCAGAATCGACCACACCGAGGTGATTTCCGCGCGGCGACCAGACGGGGGTGACCGATTCAGAACGCGCTCCTCGCGACACCCACCCGAACGCACGTGCCACCTCGGCCTCATCGCCGGAGCCACCGATGCCCGCCACGGGAACCTCCCCGCTGCAGCGGTCGGTGGCGTGACCGGCACCGCTGGTCATGGCCTCCCGTATCAGCGACAACAGCTGCTCGGCGCCGTCCCCGACGCTGTGGTCCTGGGCGCGCAGCTGAGCCGCCAGCCCGCCCATCGCCCACTGCCAGATCTGATCGGCCCGCTCGGTGCCGATGGCGCCGCGGTCCAGGAGGAACTGCACCAACACCGACCAGCCAACGGTGATGTCCGCGGCGATGGCCACCAACCGCCCCGCCAAACCCTCGGTGTGCGGCAGCGACGCGCAGAACTGCTGCCACGCCACCGTCGCCGCACCGGCGCCATAGCGTTGCGCCGCGGCGACCTTCGCGTCGTGATCAGCCGCCAGCCACTGCACGAACGAGGCGCCCAGCTGCGCACGCCAAGACCGCGACCCCGCCGACTCCAGGTGCGACCACACCGACACCGGGTCAGACACGACGTCCCGATTGATCGCCAGAGTCAGGGTGCGGGTGGCGCTCGACCCCACCGAGCCGACCTCGCCGGTGGTCACCAGCCCGCAGCGCGGCGGGCCGCTACTGCGCCGGATCTGGCCCCGCGTCGTCGAGACCGACCGCTCCTGGCCGTTCCAGAACAGCGTGTGCAACGCGTTGACCCGTTCCTGGGCGGTGCGGCCCTTGAACTCGTCGACGAGCATGAGCGAGTCCTTGGCTGAGTGCATCAACAGCGCCAGCGCCCGCATCGAATCGTCCATCTTGTCGCCGCCGGTGAACAGACTGGTGTGGCCGTGTTCATGAAAAGCCGTTGACGTCCAAGACATTCCACACACCCGCGCCACGACGGTCTTACCGGTTCCGGGGGCACCCATCAGGTGGATCGACCCGCGAGGCTTGCCCATGAAGGTGCGGAAGGCGTAGCCGATGATCGGGGCGGCGACATCGGCGGGCAACGTCGTCAACAAGGGGTCCAGGCCGTGGGTGATCGCATGGGCCAGCAGAGCGGTGTCGCCGGTATCGACCGGGCGGGCCATCGCCATCGGCGCGAAGCGCGCCGGCAGATTCAGCGTCACCTCCCCCATCAGCTCGCCACTGTCCCCGATCGCGCCACCGGGGTGCACGTAGATCGCCGATCCGTTGGACTCACGCCATCCGGTGGCGGCGAAGGCCGGTGTGGTACTGCGGATCCCGGACACCGCGATCGCCGCCGCGCGCGCCTTGGCCCGCCCATTGGGGGTTTCGTTGGCGACGACGCCGGCCCACGGCAGCAGATCCGGCCATCCGGGGGTGTGGAAGTCCTCGGCGGCGATCGTCACCGAGGCCGTCTCGTACCCGAAACCGTCGATGCTGTTCTTGTCGGTCACGAAGTGTCCCGAGTCGTCGACGACCCGCCGGCGGAGTTCGATCAGCCACGACCCCGGAATGCGCGGTGCGGCCGGATCTTCGGCCAGATCCTGATAGGTGATCTTGCGGACCCGTACCTCGCACGTCCAGATCACGTCGTACCACCGCTGGGCGACTTCAGCGGTCTTGCCGCGGGTGACGCGCACCTGGACGGTCTGTCCGTGTCGGTGGACGTAGACCGCGGCCCGGTTCGGGGCGCCGTCGTCATCGCCGCCGCGGCCCCCTCGGCGCACCGCGGGAGCAACGGTCAGGGGGACGGGGCCTGGTGCGGGCGTCGGCGCGGTGGGGTCCGCTGGTGCGGTGAGTTGGCGGGCCGGATCGATCGCCACCAGGTCACCGAGGGCGCGGCCGGCGGCGCAATGCTGACTGATGTCCATCC
>JBBQJM010000366.1:0-4615 GCA_038325895.1 Mycobacteriales bacterium | reverse complement strand
CCGCAGGTTGTCTGCCAGGTGCACCTGGGAATAGTCCGCGGCGCCATGGACGTCCTCGGAGGTGATCCTGAGCGCACCGACCTGGTGCCGTTCGCCGAGCCCGGCGCCTGCCGGTTGCGTTTGCTGACCCGTGGCTGACGCACAAGTCCGCGGCGCCGGGTCCTCGTCCTGGCCCGTGGACAAATTTGACCCGTCACCGTGCTCGAGAGTTACCGCGTTGGGGCGATTGACCCTTCGTGCAACCACTGTTCCCGTTCGGCCGACCCTGCGTCGAGGGGTCCATCCCACCGCGCGCCGCCCTGTTGGAAGGCTCATCATGTCGATTTCGCTGGAATCCCCGCTATCGCTGCTGTCCGCTCGATCCGAGGCGGTGGTGAAGGCCACCGCTGCGGTGGTGGCCGGGCATGCCGAGCAGATCACCGGTCGGTTCTATCCGCGGATGTTCGCCGAGTACCCGGAGTTGTTGCGGGTGTTCAACCAGGGCAATCAGGCGACGGGGGAGCAGAGCCAGGCGCTGGCCGGCGCGGTCGTGGCGTACGCGGTGCACCTGATCGACCCGGACGCTCCCTCGTTCGATCATGTGATGAAACGGATCGCGTACAAGCATGTTTCGTTGGGGATCCGGCCGGAGCAGTACACCATCGTCGGTCACCACCTGTTGGCCGCGGTCGGTGAGGTGCTCGGTGACGCGGTGACCCCGGAGGTCGCCGACGCGTGGGGCGAGGTGTACTGGTTGTTCGCTGCTCAGTTGATCGCGGAGGAGGCCCGGCTGTATCAGCAGGCCGGGGTCGACCCGGCGCATGCGGTGCGCCGGTACCGGGTGGTCCGTCGGATCGAGGAAACCGCAGACGTGATCTCGTTGGTGCTGGAGCCGGTCGACGGCGCCGATCTGCCGGAGGTCCGCCCCGGTCAGTACGTATCGGTGTTTGTCGATCTGCCGGGTGGGGATCGTCAGCCCCGCCAGTACACGGTGTCCTCGACGGCGTTCGGTACCCGGTTGCAGATCACCGTGCGGCGGGTCAGGGGAGTGAACGGCGCGCCGGACGGTCGGGTGTCGACCTACCTGCACGACAACATCAGGGACGGTGACCTGCTTGATCTCAGTGCTCCGGCAGGCGATTTCGTCGTCGACCCGTCAGAAGGCCCGCTGCTGCTGGCCAGCGCGGGCGCCGGGATCACCACGGTGTTGCCGATCGTGGAGCACATCGCCCGGACCCAACCGGAACGCACGGTCATCGTGGCGCACGCGGACCGGACCGCGCAGGACCATGCGCTGCGGGACACCGTGCTGCACGTGGCGCGGCACATCGACAACTTCACTTCCTACACCTGGTACGAGACCGTCGACCCGGCTGATCAACGCTCCCGGCAGGGGTTGATGGACCTCTCGCAGATACCGCTGCCCGAGGACGTGCAGGTGTTCACCTGCGGGCCGCTGCCGTTCATGAGGCATGTCAGGTCAACGCTGCTGGACAAGGGCGTGCCGCCGTCGCACATCCGGTACGAGGTTTTCGGCCCGGACCTGTGGGCCGCCCAGGTAGCAACAGGCTGACTCCGCGGGCTGGCGCCCAAATCCGCCGTGCTTGGCTACACCAGCAGCGCGGCCGGGTCGAACTGTCGTCACCCACCGCCCGAGATCGTCATCTCGGGTCAGTGTTCGTGGGGGTGGGGGTGTCCTTGCTGGGGCCCGGTCATCAGTTCGGGTCGGTGGATGGTGTCCCATTGGGTGTCGTCGAGGTAGGCCAGGGCTGCCGGGTACAGTCCGTTTTCCTCGCGGTCGATGTGGTTGTCCAGCAGGGCGATCATCGTCGGGATCGGAGTCAGGTCGCCCACGACGATGGCCTCGAGGTCGCTGTCGAGCTCGGTGTGCTCCGCGCGCAGGGACGCGACGTGCTCGGTGAACAGGTCGTCCTTTTCCATCTCGGCGAACAGCCCGAGCTGCTCGCGCCGAGTTCCTTGCCGCCCGTCCGCGCGGCTTCCACATCCTGGTCGCGGAAGGCGATTTCCAGTGCGTAGCTGCTGTTCACGATCGCGTCGTGTTCGGCGTTAAGTTGGGCGATCATCGGGATGTTGCGGCACCCGCAGTAGCTGCACATTGCTACCAGCCCCGCCTGCGTGGCCTGGACCCGATCGGCTCACCGGGTCGCCCGGCATCACGGGAGCGGTCAGCGATGTACGGCCGGAACAAGTAGGTGAGGAACGGCGTGCGCCGCCGTCGCCAATCGAAGGTCTCCGAGTATTCGGCGGACGCGGTGATCAACGGTGTGGTCCACGTCGGCGTATCAGCGGAGCGCGGTCGTTCTCGGCCAGGGCATTGACGGCGGCCCGCATCATGTCGAGGCCGCCCGGTTGGCCCTCGTCGGGGTAGGCAATGACGCCGCCTGCCAGACCACGGGGCGGTGTGCGGGGGGCTTCTCTCGTCGCAGCCTCATGATTCGCCGGCTTTCGCGGCTGAGCGGTGCTCCGGGGATCGGGGTGATGGGGCGAATCGACGTGGTCGCCCGACGACCCTCGGTCATCGACGTTCCCGAGGGTCGTTGGATGGCGGTCCACTGACCCCTGTTCCGCCAGGGTTGGGAGGGTGGTCGAGGATGATGGTCGGGGTCTCGCCGACGATCGCGTTGTGGCTGTGGTGCCAGAACAGGTATTTGGCGCTGAGGTTGAGCATCGTGGCGAGGCGGTTACGGTTGCTCAGCAGCGAGAACACATGGACAACGATCCAGATGACCCAGGCGATGAAACCTGTCAGCCTGGGCAGTCCTTTCACCTGCGCGACCGCCGAATTGCGTCCGATCGTCGCGAGTGTGCCCTTGTCGTGGTAATCGAACGATTCGATGTCCTTGCCTGCCAGCTTCGCCTTCAGCAGAGCCGCGACATATATGCCTCCTTGCCGAGCGGGTTGCGCGAGCTGGGGTAGCGCGCGGTCCCCGGCCTCGACGGCGATGTCGCCGACCGCGAACACACCGTCGAGTCCGTCGACACGCAAATGATCATCGACGGTGATCCGTCCGCCGCGGCCCTGCCGGACGTCCCACCGTGCGACCTGATCGTGGACCCGCACGCCGCTGGCCCACACCACGACGTCGGCGGGCAGGAACACCTGATCACCGATGACCACACCATCGGCGCGCACTTCCTTCACCGGTGTATCGAGCCGCAGGTCGACACCGCGCCGTTCCAATGACCGACGCGCATACTCGCGCAGCCTGGGATGGAACGGCGCCAATAGGTACGGCAACTGCTCGACAAGAGTGATGTGGGTGCGGGTCGAGTCGAGTTCAGGAAACGTCACGGGCATGTCGTTGTTCCGCAGTTCCGCTAACGCGCCGGCAGTCTCGACTCCGGTGGCTCCGCCGCCGACGACGACGATACGCAGGTCACGATCCTGACCGTTGACGACGGCTTCTTCGAGTTTGCCGAACACCCTGTCCCGCAACGCGAGCGCCTGCGACCGGGTGTACAGCGGCATCGACTGTTCGGCGGCACCAGGAATATTGAAGTAGTTGGCGGTCACACCGGCCGCGATGATCAGGTAGTCGTATCCGACCGTCTGTCCGCCGTCCAGGGCGATCGTCTTCGACGCATGGTCCATGCTCACCACGGTGCCCTTGCGGAACCGCACGTTGTGTTGATGGGCGCGGATCGACCGCAGAAACCAGGTGATGTCACCGGCATTCAGTGTCGCGGTGGCCACCTGGTACAGCAACGGTTGGAACGTGTTGTAGGTGTGCCGATCGATGAGCGTGACGTCCGCGTCGCTGCCGCGCAGCCCGTGGACAGCGGCCAGACCAGCGAAGCCGCCGCCGACGACAACGACACGCGCGCGCCGTTGACCGCATTGGGGGTCGGCCGTATCGGCCCGTGGCCGCGTTCGGGTGCGTCGTACCCGGACCGGTGTCGTCATCGTGAAGCTCCCATCGGTGTTCGGAGGCAGGAAATGTCATTGTCGCGGGTAGCAGTCAGGACCCAGGTCGCACTTGAGTTGAGTGGGTGTCGTTTCCGCAGTCGGGTCTGGCCGTTCGGTGGCAGTGACTGGATTGTCAGGGGAGCCGGCCGGGCCGGTTGTCAACAGCGCCTCCAGGACGGCGGCCTGGCTGATGTCGGCGGCCTTGGTCGCGGTGAGCAATGTCAACGGGCCGTTTTCGGCAAGGTCGCGGAGATCGGCCAGGGCGCCGGCCCGGTCGGGTTCGGTGAGTTCGTCCAGGTAGCGGCGGGTGAATTCGTCGAACCGTTCCGGTTCGTGATGGTACCAGGTTCGCAGCCGCGTTGACGGGGCCACCGCTGGATACCATTGATCCAGCCGGGCAAGGGTTTTGGGCATGCCGCGGGGCCACAGCCGGTCCACCAGGACACGGGTTCCGTCGTCGGGGTGCGGTTCGTCGTACACGCGCCGCACTCGGACAGTGGGGTTGTCGACCATTGCTGGCATCTCCCGGCTACGGCTGTGTGGTTGATGGTGGAGGATCCGGTTCGGTGGCCGCCTTTGGCCCCCGCCCGCGGTGTCAGGCGGGCAGGGTTTCCCCGCACCGGGGGCAGGTCGGTGGCGGGCTGTCACCGATGAACAGTCCGCAGCCGGGGCAGACCTCGTGGAGCCAGCACACCGGGTCGCCGACGG
>JBBQJM010000365.1:0-4625 GCA_038325895.1 Mycobacteriales bacterium | reverse complement strand
GTCAAGGTGCCGCGCGTCAAGGTGCCGCGCGTCAAGGTGCCGACCGTCAAGGTGCCGACCGTCAAGGTGCCCACCGCGAAGAGCCCGACAGCGGGCCCCAGGGCTCGAGCGACGAAGGCGTCAGCCAAGGGGACGAGAACGGCGTCCAATCCGGCCGGGCCACGGCCTTCCGGCGACCGCCCGCCCGGGCGCGGCACGTGGCGTCAATCCCGCTACTCCGGGCCGGCGGGTACCAGAAGTTACCGGGTGTACGTCCCTTTCGGCTTACGCCGAACCACGCGCGCACCACTGCTCCTCGCCCTGCACGGCTGCGCTCAGAATTCGGTGGATTTCGCCACTAGCACGCGGTTCAACCAATTGGCCGACCGGCGCGGTTTCGTCGTCGTGTACCCGGAACAAACGCCGTCGCACAACCCACAGCGGTGCTGGAACTGGTTCCGGCCGGCCCACCAATTCCGGGCGCAGGGAGAACCGGCAATTCTCGCCGGGATCGTGCGCCGGGTGTCAGCAGAGACCGCGGCGTGGCGGATCGACCCGAGCCGGATCTACGTCACAGGTCTTTCTGCCGGTGGCGCGATGGCGGTGGTGCTGGCAGCGACATACCCGGAAATGTTCGCCGCGGTCGGAGTGCACTCCGCGCCGCCATACCGGTCCGCGTCCAGTCCGATCAACGCCATGCTCGCCATGCGGGGCAGGACCACCGCGCCGCCGTTGAACGACGTCGCACCGATGCCGCCGATGATTGTTTTCCAGGGCACGATGGACGGCACGATCGATGCGGGCAACGCGAAGCGCATCGCCGATCAATGGCTCGCGACGCACGCCGCGCTGACCGGCGGCGGCGCCGTCGGCAAGCCCCGGACCAGAACCAGCGACCCCGCCAGGCCGGCGACGTCCCGCAGTCGCCGCGGGTACCAGGTGAGCCGATGGTCGTTGCCGCGTGGTCGCAGCGGGCTGGAGGTGTGGCTGGTTGCCGGGTTGGGTCATGCGTGGTCGGGAGGTTCCTCCGGTCCGTCCTTCAGCGATCCCCGGGGTCCGCGGGCGAGCACCACGATGTGGAGTTTCTTCAGCAAGCTCCGTGCCGTCCCGGTGGCCGTGGTGGCCGCGTCGTCGAGGGCGGGCTGAGCTGCGTTGTGCAACCTTGCGGGGTGACGCGCGGTTCCTGCCGGTCGACGCACGGCGGTGAGGCCCGGATTCGGGACCTTCGACCGTAGCCCGGTTCCGCCGACGAGCGCATGGTGGAGCCCCGACGTATGGGCTGTGACATGAATGACGTGACGAAGGTGCACATGAACAGTCAAGTGCCGCCGGCATTGGGGCTACCCCAGACGTCAGTGGAAGCCGTGCTTCGCGCGGCCGGGCGAGCGCCCTCGCTGCACAATGTCCAACCATGGCGGTTCAGGGTCGAACCCGACGTCATCGAGCTGCACGCCGACCCGGCGCGCCGACTGCCTGCCACCGATCCCGAGGACCGTGAATTGCGCTTGTCCTGCGGCGCAGCACTTTTCAATCTTCGTGTCGCCTTGCAGGCGGCGGGCGTGCAGCCCAAGGTGACCTCGCTGCCGGCGGCGCACGGCAGTACCAGAGTGGAGATGAACCCCGGCCCGCTGGCCGAGATCCGGCGGGCCGGCGCGGCCGTGCCAACCACCCAGATCGACCGGATGATGCAGGCGATCAGTACCCGACGGACCAACCGGCGTCCGTTCCTGGACGCTCCCGTGCCCGAATCCGACCGCGCGCGGCTGACCAGCGCGGTCGACGTCGTGGGCGGTCGACTGGTGCAACTCACCGATCCCAAGCAGCGGGAAACCGTCCGGCGATTGATGCTGCAGGCCCACCGCACTCAGCGTGCCGATCCCGCTATCCGGGCCGAGTTTGCCGCCTGGATCGGACGTGAGCGGTCGAGCGCTGACGGCGTTCCGGCGGTGACGGCGGGATTGACTCCCGACGAAAATGACGAGTGGGTGCTGCGCGACTTCGGCCAGGGCAGCGGCCCGCGCCGGCAGCCGGGGAAGGACTACGAACGCGACCCGCTGGTCGTCGTGGTCTGCTCCTACTACGACGGTTCGCTGGCCGAACTCCAGGCCGGCGAGGCATTGCAGAGTCTGCTGCTCACCGCAACGATCCTCGGGCTCGCTTCGTCGTTCATGTCGCAGATCATCGAGGTACCGCAGGCGAGGGCCGACATGCGGCAGATCCTCGGGCCAGGGCTGGTTCCCCAGGCGATCATCCGGCTCGGCTACGGGTCGCCGGTGGCGGCATCACGCCGGCGGCCGGTGTCGGAACTGCTGCTCAACGAGACCGCCGGTACGTCACCCTGACCGGGTGACCGATGGCCACCATCGAGCACCCTCGGGAACTCCCTGCTGGAGAGCTGATCTCCGGTGTTTCGCGAGGATCCAAGTGTCAGGCGACGATGCCCGCCGGCGGGTGGTAGGGAACGTCGAAGAACTTCCCGCACCGAAAACAGTCCAGGTAGTAGGAGTGGGGTATCTCCCTGTCATGAATGCGAACCATGTGGTGCATCAGAAGCCGACACCGCCAGTCCCTTCGCGGCACCAGGAATTCCCGCTCTCCGCCGAGGTACAACGCTCGCTGGAGTGCGCCTGACCCCGCCAGAAACTCAACGCCACTCCGAATTGCCGCCGCTTCGGCAAGGAGTACATTCCGCCCCGCCAGTTCCTCTCGGAAACGCACGCGATCGGCCAAGACAAGCTTCCGCAGGCCCAATTCCACGAACCATCGCGAAACCAGCGGCAACTGCAAGACACTCATGACGACGCCCCCGTCGTCCACGGCCGGCTCGGCCGTTCGGGCCTGGGGTCGCGAACATTCTGCTGCTGTCCGACTGCCTTCAACAGGTCTGCTCCGTGCGGGCTCAGCCAACACTGCCGGCGGCAGAGCGGCGGACGGGAGAGTGATCGCCGCGGTCAGCATCGCGGGCCCGATGTATCGCTTCAGCCCGGAGCAGCATCGCGGATCCGTCAGGGCCGCCACCGACGCCATCGGCACGCTGTTCGCCCGGCGCGTGGAGGTGCCGACGGCCTCGACGTCACCGGACCGCAGCGCCAGCGACCGACTCTGCTTGACCACGCCTTGCGGGGAATCGTTGCTGCGCAGGCCTTTTCCCCTTCCGGCAGGGTGTCTCCGCCGCCGAATGCCCCGCCGTGGTCGAGGACTTCAGCACCGCCAGACGAAGTCGTGGATCCGTCGCGAGGGCGACAACTGTTCGGCCGCAATCTCTGTCATCGGACGCCACCGTTAGGGATCGGCGCGGCTTTTCAAGAAGTCGGGGGCAACCGAAACGCTAGGTGCTGGCCCACTCGGCGTACGGCTACGGTGACGCCCGCGACGACCTGGCCGCGGCCGGACATGAGAGGGTCACCGCCGCCGACGCAGCCGCAGCCAGGTCGGCCTGCTCCTCGGCGGTCTCGCCGAGGTCGACCAGGTCATCAAGGCCGTCCTGTTGCGCCCGACGGGTTCACCTGGACGACTTCGTCACCGACGATGCCACCAGGACGGTGACGTGCCCGAACGGTCTGACCCGGCCGATCACTTTTAGCCGCGCCGTCGCCTTCGGCGGGGACTGCTCACAATGGGCTGACCCACATCGACGAGACGTGTGTCATCCCCACGGCATCACTCGGCCGGCGGCGGAGCAGACCCCTAATACCGGGCGATGCCCGAACCCTGCGCTACCAGGAATACTGACCGACCCGTCGCAACTGGCCAAACATGGGCCACTCGATCGCGTCCTCTCGCCAGGACGAGCAGTCCGCTCCGCGCCTGACCACCACCGCAACCCGGGTTTGTTCCGGAGTCTCGTCGGGCTGGAAGGCGGCGCCGTCAGCGAGACCTGGCCGACGGTGGTACCGCTACATGGCCCGGATTGTCGGTTTCGGGGACTGATGCTCCTATCTGTGCTCATCCGGACCAGCGCGATGCGATAGAGAGCGTTGTTTGCGCCACGGTCGCCGCCTCTGGAGAGCCGATGCCGGTTGGTCTTGCCCGATGACGCCTGAACGGGTGCAACACCGCACAGCGCAGCGAAGGACGGCTCCGAGCGGAGACGTCCGGGATTGGCCCCAGCAGTGATCAACAACTGTGCGGCAGTGTCGGGGCCGACACCGAAGGCCGCGCGGAGCGCCGGGTTCGCAGCACTGACCAGCACGTCGATCTGCTTGAGCAGGTCGGCGGCCTGGGTGGTCAAGAAGTTGTGTCGTTCAGCGAGTACCTTCAGTGCGCTGAGCACTGCGTCGGCGATCATGTCCGAACCGCTTGGTCGGCAGCTGCTTGCCAATGCCGCTATCAGCGACTCACCCTTCATGGAGCGGTATTTCGCGCGCAAGGGTTCGGGGAGCGGTGACCAGCAACGAAGTGATCTGATTGCTCGCAGCGGTCCGCGCCTTGACCGCGGAACGCCGGGCATTGAACAGCGCACGGATCGCCTCGATCGCCGGATCCTTCGGTGCACTGGTGGCATCGCCGGACAGGACCGCACGGGCCGCGAGTTCGGCGTCCACCGGGTCGGATTTCCCGCGGCGACGCCGAGCCGCCCGGTTCGGCCGGTTCACCTCGATGACCCGCATGCCTGCCGTGATCAGCGCCTTGGTGAACCCTGCCCC
>JBBQJM010000364.1:0-4642 GCA_038325895.1 Mycobacteriales bacterium | reverse complement strand
TCCGGGCCGGCCGCCACAGCGCAGGAAGCGTTGCAGTGGCTGTACTTCGCCTACCTGGGTGCGGTCAAGGAGCAGAACGGTGCGGCCATGTCGCTGGGCCGGACCTCCACCTTCCTGGACGTCTTCATCCAGCGCGACCTGGCCGACGGCGTCATCACCGAGACGCAGGCGCAGGAATTCGTCGACGACCTGGTGATCAAGCTGCGCATCGTGCGGTTCCTGCGCACCCCCGAGTACGACAGCCTGTTCTCCGGCGACCCGACCTGGGTCACCGAGTCCATCGGCGGGATGGGCGAGGACGGCCGCTCGCTCGTCACCAAGACGTCCTTCCGGATGCTTCAGACCCTGTACAACCTCGGCCCCGCACCGGAGCCGAACCTGACCGTGCTGTGGAGCGACAAGCTCCCCGAGGGCTTCAAGAACTTCTGCGCGAGGGTCACCATCGACACCTCGGCGATCCAGTACGAGTCGGACGCACTGATCCGCGATTCGTGGGGCGACGATGCCGCGATCGCCTGCTGCGTCTCCGCCATGCGGGTCGGTAAGCAGATGCAGTTCTTCGGCGCCCGGGTCAACCTGGCCAAGACCCTGCTGTACGCGATCAACGGCGGCCGCGACGAGGTCAGCGGCCAGCAGATCGCGCCGGTCAGCCCGCCCGCGGCCGGCGAGGTGCTCGACTACGAGGATGTCGCCGCCAAGTTCGACACGATGATGGACTGGCTCGCCGAAACCTACGTCGATGCGTTGAACTGCGTGCACTTCATGCACGACAAGTACGCCTACGAGCGCATCGAGATGGCTCTGCACGACAAGACGATCCTGCGCACACTGGCCTGCGGCATCGCCGGCCTGAGCGTCGTGGCCGACTCGCTGTCGGCGATCAAGTACGCGACGGTGCGCCCGGTCCGTGACGAGACCGGCCTGGTGGTCGACTATCTCGTCGAGGGCGAGTACCCGAGCTACGGCAACGACGACGACAAGGTCGACGACATCGCCGTCGGCATCGTCGGTGCGTTCATGGAGAAGATCCGCCGGCAGCCGACCTACCGCGGCGCGGTGCACACCCAGTCGGTGCTCACCATCACATCGAACGTGGTGTACGGCAAGAAGACCGGGAACACCCCGGACGGCCGGCGCGCCGGCGAGCCGTTCGCCCCCGGCGCCAACCCGATGAACGGCCGCGACACCCACGGCCTGCTGGCCAGCGCACTGAGCGTGGCCAAACTGCCCTACGACGAGTCCGAGGACGGAATCTCGCTCACCGCAACGGTTGTCCCGTCAGGCCTCGGTCGCACCGCGGATGAGCGGGCGGAAAACCTGGTCGGTCTGCTCGACGCCTACGTCGTGTCGCACGGCTTCCACATGAACGTCAACGTGCTGAACAAGGAGACCCTCGAGGATGCGATGGAGCATCCGGAGAACTACCCGCAGCTGACCATCCGGGTGTCCGGGTACGCGGTCAACTTTGTCAGGTTGACCCGGGAACAGCAGCTCGACGTGCTGTCCCGGACCTTCCACGGCGCTCTTTAGCAGGCGTCGGCTGACCTCGGCGATCGTGCCGGGGTCAGTCGGTCCGCAGCTGTCGAACGGCCTGTGCGGGATACTCATCCCATCGCACCGTGATTCCGCCCCTCATTCCCGCGCTTGCCCTCCATCGCCCTTCATTCCCAGCCAGTACCCTTCCCCCTTCAGGAGCCGGCCATGCCCGCCATCACGCTGGAGATGCCGCCCATCGGCCGTCGCCAGCACGACGAGCAACGGCACGAGCGTCTGCACGCGGTGCGCGACGGCGACATGGGTAGCGTCCATTCCTGGGAGCTGGTCACCGCAGTCGACGGGCCCGGCACCCGGCTGACCTACTTCCTGTCCGGGTGTGCGCTGCGCTGCCTGTACTGCCAGAACCCGGACACCTGGCGGCTGCCCGACGGCATCCCCACCACGCTCCGCGAAGTGACCGACCGGATCGACCACTACGCGGCGGTGCTCAAAGCCACGCACGGCGGGGTGACGCTGTCCGGTGGCGAACCGCTGCTGCAACACACCTTCGCCGGCCGGATCTTCCGGCACTGCCAGTCGATCGGCCTGCACACCGCGCTGGACACGTCGGGTTACCTGGGCGCACGGGTGGACGACGCCTTCCTCGACGACGTCAACCTGGTGCTGCTGGACGTGAAATCCGGGATCCCGGAGACCTACAAGAAGGTGACCGGCCGAGAACTGGCTCCCACCTTGGCCTTCGGCCGGCGGCTGGCCGAGCGCGGCACCCCGATCTGGATCCGCTACGTGCTCGTCCCCGACCTCACCGATGCGGTCGACAATATTGAAGCCGTCGCCGACTACGTGCAGTCGCTGCAATCGCTCGGCGACGGCGATGCGGTCAAACGGGTCGAGATCCTGCCGTTCCACCAGATGGGCACCTCGAAGTGGAAGGCCATCGGCGAGCCGTACCCGCTGGAGAACACCAAGCCGCCGAGCAAGAAACTGCTGGAACGGGTTCGAGGGCAATTCCGGGCGCGTGAGCTGACGGTGTTCTGAGCCGTCGGAAGAGCGCGGCGGGTGAGCGGGCCGCATTGATTCGGCCGTCGTGATGGGGCCGTGCCGGAGGTCGGTCTAGTTGGATTCGGCGAGAGCCCGGAATTCTTCTTCCCACGCCGCGAAATCGATTTCGCTTTCCCAGGCGACGAAGTCGTCCGTCGCCTCGCTGATGGCGATCGTCCTCGTTTCAGTCATGACTCCCCCTCCGCTCGATGAAACACAGTCAGATGCAGGCGAACCGGTCATTACTGCGGATGACCTTCAGTTCGGACAGGCAATGGGTCGTATTCGGCCCGCCGCTCTCCCAGCCGACCTCGACCATGTATTGCCCGTCGCGGGTGTAACGGAACCACGGCCGGCCGACGCGACCGCCGAGCACGACAAGGTCGCTGTACCGGATCGAATTTCTCAGGCAGGCGATCTGGGGGCCGGCGGTCGGCGACTGGGCGGCCGCCACCTCCGGCGCCGAGCGCCCCAATGATTCCCGTCGGATTGCCGGGCTCGACACGTTGATCATCATGTCAGTCCCCTTCCCCCTGGTCGGCTAAACCTGCTCACTCCATCCTCGGTCGGCCTGCGGTGGGGGGTCAGGGGCGACCGACCCGAATCCGCCGGATCACGCTCGGGAAAATCCGTCTGGAAGGCGGGAGGCGAGCACGCAATGGGCCCGGCCCGGGCCGGGTCAAAGTCCCCGGCCGACTGCCGAACGTCACAACGCGCGTTCGTGATCCCGATCCTGCGCCACCAGCTCCGCGCTCGCCTGCGCAGCCGCCACAGCGCTGGCGTCGGACGCGGTCCCCTCGCACGCCGCCCCGTCCCCGGCCGGATCCGACACCGGCACCCGGCCCGCCAACAGCGGCGTGGCCTCGTCCCACCGCGTCCCGCTCGCGGCGTCGGCGCGTCGGCGGGCGATCCCGGACAGCGTTTCCAGCACCACCCGGTTCGCCAGCATCGCCGTCACGTCCGCCTGGTCGTACGGCGGCGCCACCTCGACGATCTCCATCCCCACCAGGTTGACCTCACGGCCGATCCTGCGCACCGCGTCCAGCAGCTCCCGACCGGTCAGCCCACCGGGCTCCGGAGTGCCCGTCCCAGGCGCGAGTCCCGGGTCGACGACGTCGATGTCCACGGACAGGAACACCCCATCGGTGTCGTCGGCCGCAATCGCCAGCGCCTCGGTGATCACCGCGTCGAGGCCGCGCCGCTGGATCTCGGCCATCTCGTAGCCACGCATGCCGTGCTCCGCCATCCACAGCAGCTCCGGCGGCTCGGGCCAGTACCCGCGCAGGCCGATCTGCAGGAAGCGATCGCCGCGAACCGCGCCCGACTCGATCACCCGGCGCATCGGCAGGCCGTGCCCGTACAGCGAGCCGAACTGGATGTCGCCGGTGTCGGCGTGCGCATCGAAATGCACCACGGAGATCCGCCCGTAGCCGAAATGCTCTGCCAGGCCGGTGATGTCGGGCTGCGCGACGGTGTGATCACCGCCCAGCACGACCGGGATCTTGCCGGCCGCGGCCAACTGGGTGATCACCTCTTGCAGGTTCTGCAGCGCTCGCACCGTTTCGGTGGGTGCCATCTCGACGTCCCCGGCATCGACAACCCCGAGGTCCAACAAGGGGTCGACCCGCAGGGACAGGTGCGGCCGCGAGCCGGTGTGCTCCGAGTAGTCGCAGATCCGCAGCGCCATCGGGCCCATCCGGGCGCCCGACCGGTAGGACGTGCCCGAGTCGTACGGCGCACCCACGATGACGGCGGACGCACCGGCGTAGCTCGCAGGGTCGGAAAGGTCGCACCGGGGGACCCCGGTGAACGTGACGTCCGGGCCGTACATGGCGCCGTATCTACTCATGCGCTGATTGTGCACCCGACCGGCGACCGTTTCGAGGC
Organism: Mycobacteriales bacterium; assembly: GCA_038325895.1. Classification (GTDB taxonomy): domain Bacteria; phylum Actinomycetota; class Actinomycetes; order Mycobacteriales; family Nakamurellaceae; genus Nakamurella. Next base: position 217 of record JBBQJM010000364.1, on the reverse strand, counting down.
GCCGATCCGACGGATTTCGTCGTCTCAAGAGGCCCTGTCAACGGATTCACTTGCACTGTTGCGCGCTCGCTTGTCATCATGGCCAGATGTCCACCCGATCGCTCGCTCGCCCCGACGGCGTCCGCGACCCCGGCCGCGACAGTGAGAGTGGCAGTAACCGTGGCCGTAACAGTGGCCGTAACAGCGACAGCGACAGCGGCAGTGGGAGTGGGACGGG
>JBBQJM010000363.1:0-4649 GCA_038325895.1 Mycobacteriales bacterium | reverse complement strand
TGTGGGACAGCGACATCCATGGCGGCGTGGTGAAGCCGCTGCGCTCGACCAGGTTCTTGGCGATGTTCTTCTCCCAGGCCAGCCGGCAATTCTTCGTCGGCGTGCCCAGATAGGGAATTCCCACCATTTCGAGAATCCCCTGAATTGCCCCGTTCTCGCCGCGCCCGCCATGCAGCGCGATGATCGCCGCGTCCGGTTTGGTCTCCACCAGCCACGGGATGAGATCCGAGTCGACGTCCCGCAGGGTGACGTCCATACCGAGGCTGCGCAGTGATTCGTACAGCCGCGACCCGGAGCGCAGCGAGACATCCCGCTCATGGCTCAGCCCACCAGCAAGGACCACGACGTGTCGGCTCATCGAACTCAATCTCCTTGGCAGATCAGGGTTGTGCTGGTCTCGCGAGGCGTCGGCAGGTAGCGAGTGGGTGCCTGGGTGGGTGGGCGCAGGAACACCGGTCAGGCGGTATCCGGCGACGGCGATGCCGGATCGACGGCGGGACGCGACATGGTGGTGCCGAAGGTTCGCATCACGTCGAGTTCGCTGTCCAGCACGGTGGCCAGTCGCCGGATGCCCTCGACGATGCGGTCCGAGGTCGGGAAGCAGTACGACAACCGCATCTGCCGAGACCCGAGACCGTCGGCGTAGAATGCGGTCCCGGGCACGTAGGCGACCCGTGCGGTGACCGCGCGGGGCAGCATCGCAGCCGCGTCGAATCCCTCGGGGAGGGTGACCCAGACGTAGAACCCGCCGTCGGGGTTGGTCCAGGTGGTGCCCGCCGGCATGTGCGTGTGCAGCGCACCGAGCATCGCGTCACGACGCTCGGCGTAGGTATGACGGTAGGCCTTGACCTGGCTGAGCCAATCGAACTTCGCCAGGTACCGGGAGATCAACATCTGGTTGAAGACCGGCGGGTTGAGCGTCGCCGCCTCGTTGGCCAGCACCAGTTTCTCCCGCACGGCATGCGGCGCCAACACCCAACCGACCCGGAGGCCGGGCGCAAACGTCTTCGAGAACGATCCCAGATAGATGATGTTGTCCGGGTCGTCGGCCCGCATGGCCCGGCGCAGCCGGTCGTCGAAACCTAGTAGGCCGTAGGGGTTGTCCTCCAGAATCGCGATGCCGGCCTCCCGGCAGATCTCGGCGATGATCGGTCGACGCTCGTCGGACAGGGTGACGCCGGCCGGGTTGTGGAAGTTGGGGATGGTGTAGAGCAATTTCACCCGCCGGCCGGCCACCGCGCACGCGTCGATCGCCGCGACCAGCGCCTCGGGGATCAACCCGTCGTCGTCCATGGCGACGTGCACCACGTCGGCCTGATACGCACGGAACGTGCCCAATGCACCGACGTACGACGGTGCCTCGGCGAGGATGACGTCGCCGGGATCGCAGAAGATCCTGGTGGTCAGGTCCAGCGCCATCTGCGAGCCGACCGTGACCATCACGTCGTCCGGATGGGCGGAGATCCCCTCCAGCGCCATCACCTGACAGATCTGTTCGCGCAGTTGCGGAATCCCCTGACCGGAGCCGTACTGCAGCGCGACCAGGCCTTCTTCGGAGACCAGCGCGGCGGCTTCCGACGCCAGTGACTCCAGTGGCAGCGATTTCAGATACGGCATCCCGCCGGCCAGCGAGACCACCTCGGGCCGGTTGGCGACGGCAAACAGTGCCCGGATAGCCGAAGCCCGCATGCCGTTGGTGCGCTGCGCGTACCGCTGCATGTGGTGGTCAAGGCTGTTGCCCGTCATCGGTCACCTCGAAAATCTTCGCCGGACAGATCCCGCCGGAATCGGACCGCCCGATGTGCGGCGGAATTCAGCATCGAGGGGTGGGGCCATCGTAACTGGCGGGCCGACCGGTTCCGGGTCAGCGCGGGCCGGCGCGAGGCCGAGGGCCGTCGGTCGCGGGAAAGCACCTATTCTGATGGGCGACGTCGCACGCCCCAACCCGCAGGTAGCACGGTGACCAGGGCCCGCGACGAGCGCGCGAACCGGTGGTGGCCCGAGGAGCAGGGAGCGCAGTGACGCGAGCGCTGGTGCCGTTGTCGATGACGACCATCGCACTGCTCCCGGAACGATGCCGAGGGTGCGTGACCTGGGAACTGGATGCCGCAGCGGCGCGCGCCGCCAGCCGGCTCGGTGAAACGGAGTTCGAGAAGGAGGTCTGGCTGTCCGGGGTGATGCTGACGTGGGGGTCGGCCGGACAGATCGTCACCGTCGACGACGAACCGGTCGGATTCGCGCTGTTCGCGCCGCCCACGGCGGTGCCCGGAGCGTCGGCCTTCCCCACCTCGCCGGTTTCCCCGGATGCGGTGCTGCTGACCACCGCGCGGATTCGGAAGGAATTCACCGGGCAGGGGCTGGCGCGCTACCTGATGGAAGGGGTGGTCCGGCAGCTGACCAGGCGCGGTGTGCGGGCGATCGAGCTCTTCGGGCGTGAAGATGCCGACCCTGAGGAGGTCGGCACCGAGCAGACCGACGAACCCGGATCGGCCGGCGACCCGGCGGACCCGACGGACCCGACCGACCCGACGGACCCGACGGACCCGACGGACCCGACCGACCCGACCGATACGGTCGATCCGGTCGATCCGGATGGGGTGTCGCTGCCGAAATGCCTGCTACCAGCCGGTTTCGCCCGTGCGGTGGGTTTCCAGGACGTGGCGCCGCACCATCGCTACCCGCGGCTGCGGTACGAGCTTGCCAGGGAGCTGGGCTGGAAGGCCGAGGTGGAGGCGGCGCTGGAGAAGCTGTTCACGGTGATCACCGTGCCAGCGTCGCCCGCGCCGGTCCCGGAACTCGCGGGCACTCGCTGACCGACCAACCCCGCGCGCCTCGACCGGGGGATCAACGCCCGGCCGCGAGTCAGGCGGAGTCGCGGATCATTCGCTCGTGCGCCAGCAGGTCGGAGAAGGTGAACGTCCCGGTGTGCGGGTCGTCATGACCGTCGAGGTACAACCGCTTGACGGCGACCAGCAGCCCGTCCGCGAGCACATTGCGGAAGTCGGCGTTCGTCAGCTTCTCGCGCTCGTGGGGGTTCGACAGGTAGCCGATCTCGACCTGAATGGCGGGCATCTTGGTGAGTCGCAGGATGTCCCAGGGCCGGTGGTGTACTCGGCAGTCGGAGAACTGGGTGCGCGCGACGAGCTCGCGTTGGACCAGCGCGGCCAGCGTCTCCCCGACCGTCGACGTGGCGCCGGAGTCGGTGCCGAAGTGGAAGGTGGCAATCCCGCAGGCGTGCGGTGATGCCGATCCGTCGATGTGCAGGCTCAGCACCAGGTCCGCACTGATGCTGTTCGCGAAGGCGGCCCGGTCCTCCGGCGAGGGATTCTCGCCCGGCTCTCGGGTGAGGAACACGGTCATCCCGGTGGTGACCATCCGGGATTGCAGCCGGCGGGCGATGTCGTAGGTGAGATCGGCGGCCTTCACCCCGCCGGCCTGCCAACCGAGGTCGTCACCGCCATGACCGGGGTCGAGCACGATGCGCTTCCCGTGCAGGCGAGGACCGGCCTGCCGGAGCATCTGGTATTCGCGTAGGTAGTGCGGTCGGCCCCCGGTGACCATCCGGCCGATCCGGGTGAGTTCGCGGTGGGTGGCCGGGCCGAATACGCCGTCCTCGGTCAGTCCGCGATGACGCTGGAAGTCGCGGACACAGCCGTCGGTGAGCGGTCCGAAGATACCGTCGGGGCGGCCCGTGTTGTAGCCCATCTCCGCGAGGCGGGTCTGCAGGGCCATCACGTCGTCGCCGGTCATCATCGCGGACAACGTGTAGGTCAACGGACGGTCGCCCAGCCTCCAACGGGCATCGGTGAGCGAGCGGATGGTGACCGGGCCGACCATGCCGTCGACGATCAGGCCGCGCTGCTGCTGGAAGGTGCGGATCGCACCGTCGATGGCGGTGTCGAATTCCGCAGAATCGGGGTCGACGCCGTTCACCGGCGGGAGGAGCTGCAGACTCGCCAGCGCCTCACGGATTCCGGCGACAGCCGGACCTCGATCACCCCGTCGCAGCAGCATCGCTCTCCTCATCCGGTCGTCGACCGGCGCCAGCCGCCCTGCGGGTGGGCCCAGTCGTCATCCATCGAACGTCTGACCATCCGGTCCGCGCTCGCTGTCAGCTTTCTCGCCGGTCGTCCCCGGCCCTGGCCGCCCATTATTGTGCCTCGAAACCGGACCAACCGTTAACTGGTAGACGCACGCCTCGCCGTCAGGTTCCCCGAAAGTGGGAAACTCAACGGCGAGGCGTGGGAACGATCTATGAATCTCAGGTGGTGGCGGAGCCACTCGTCCGACGGCGAGCCATCCGGGTTTCAGGCCCCCCGACGGGTGCCGGCGTGGACACCTGCCGAGGGCCGGAAAGCCGAGAATCAGGCCAGCACGTCGGCGAACTCGGCGAGCAGCGCCGCTTTCGGCTTGGCGCCGACGACCTGCTTGACCGGCCGGCCGCCCTGGAAGACCAGCATGGTCGGGATCGACAGGATCTGGTACTGCTGAGCGATCTGCGGGTTGGCGTCGATGTCCAGCTTGGCGACGGTGACCTTGTCCTCGTGCTTAATGGCGATCTCCTCGAGGATCGGGGCCACCATGCGGCACGGCCCGCACCACTCCGCCCAGAAGTCGACGATGACGGGCTTCTCGGACTGGAGGACGTC
>JBBQJM010000362.1:0-4650 GCA_038325895.1 Mycobacteriales bacterium | reverse complement strand
CGGCAGCATGGACGCGACGATCGCCGTTCCGCCGCTCCCCATCACGGCGCCGAACCATGCAGGATCATCCAGAACGGCCACCGGCCGGTCCGGGGAACCGGTCTGGGCCATGGCGCAAGTATTGCATCGTCAAACAGTTCCAAGGGAGCGTCATCGGTCCACCCAGAGGCCCGGTGACAGCATGTCGGACATCCGGATCACGCCCGGGCGGAACGGTCCAATCAGGCCCGTGTCCTGCGCCAGCAGGATCCGCGGCAGGTGATTCGGCACCGACAGGTCAGATCCAGGCGGAGTCCATGTGGTCACCGGCGGGCGGTTCACCGCCCGCGTCGGCGAATGCCGTCAGCGCATCGATCAACCCTTGGCGGGTACCGGCGTCCATTCGCGCGACGATCCGGGCAATGTCCCGTCGGCGGTGGGCCGTGACCTGGCGAACGACCCGGTCGCCGTCGGTGGTGAGATCGATGAGGATCTCCCGCCGTGAGGTCGGGCTCGCCCGGCGGGTCAGCATCCCGATACTGACAAGTCGATCAACCATGCGGGTGGCCGTGGATGGGGTCACACCCATGAACTCCGAGAGCGTGGCGTGTTTGAGCGGTCCCCGGGTGTGCAGGATGACCAGCAGCCGGAACTGAGGAAGGGTGATGGTCTCGTCGACGGCGGCGATCGAACGGGCCGAGACCGCGACCAGGAGCCGCGAAGCGGTGAGGACGGCGTCGGTGACGGAGTCGACGTCGGTGCTGCGGGCCATGAGGCCAAGTTTGCCGCATCCGGGCGGACCACTGGTGAGGCATGACCTCACCGTCTCGTACGAGACGATCGTTGTTCAGCTGGTACACGGCGATAAGAGAACCCGATCGGTGAAGAGTCGTCTAGGCCAGGGGCCCGTCCGGACAGGTGGACGTCGGACCGTCGCCACTCGTCCATTGGCGGCGGACCCACCGTGATCCGCCTGGCGTGCCGATGAACAGTGCGCGTCTCGACTCCGGGAAGCAGGCCCAGCTGCAGCGGCAACACACAGGACAACACCAATGCGCCGCGCATGGCGTTCACCGGGCCGCCCTTCAATGACCGTGGCACGAACCGGATGATCATCGCCGCGACAGCCTGTTTCGAGATGGCATGAGGACCAACGCCGCACGAACGCTCATCCTTCTGCCTTGGACCGTCCGGGAGTGAGCCACGCCGGCCGAGCCCAGGACTCGGTGTTTCCTATCGCGGCGCCGTTCTCGAAGGCCGCGGGGCACGGCACTCCCATGCCTCCCTTGAGTTATCGTCACGTTGGACAATCGTTGTAGATCGCAACAGTGTTACTGACAAACGCTCCCTTTCGCCAAGTCGCTCTGCTCGGATGGGAGCGTCGAGTTGGACCCGCGGAAGCCGGCCGGAGGCGCGGTGCAGACCGTCCCTGGATCTGAGGCACCGGGGCGCTCACGGCTCTGGCGCGGGTCCGGGGATCATCACTACCGGGAGGAACCCAATGACGCTGATCGAACATCAACCCACCGGTTTGCTCAAACATTTGCTCCGGGCACCGATCTGGTTCTACCGGGCCGGTCTCGGTCGGCTGCTGGGCCACAGGTTCGTCTACATCGCCCACCGCGGCCGACGCACCGGCGCCCGCCGGGAAGTTGTCCTCGAGGTCGTGGGCTACACCGCGAGGATCCCCGAGGTCGTGGTCATCGCCGCGTGGGGCGAAAACCCCGACTGGTATCGCAACCTCAAGGCCGCGCCGGCCATGGAGCTGCGCATCGCAGCCCAACGCAGCCCAACTTTGGGATCGCCCCAGCCACAGGTTCCTGGGCCACGCCGGCACGCTGCCGGTGCTACGCGGCACCATAAGGCGCACCCTCGCGCGTGCAGCGGATCGCGCCACTCGTCGGATTGCCCGCTGAGCTCGACGAGGCCGCGGTTCATGCAGTGCACGGGGGTGGTGTTCATTCAGCGGGCCGCCGACACCTGAAATCGCCAACTTCCACAGGACCACTGGGGTCGAGTGTCGAACGTAGCGCCGCTGGAGCCGGCAGCGGGTGGAATCCTCGACATCCGAGGATCCGCCACCGTTCCAAACGGCGTCGTGGGTGAGGAAATCGATGCCACCCCGGCACCACTACCATCCAGTGCCGCAGGATCCATGCATACCGGGCTCCCTTCACGCCGACGACCAACGGGCCTTGGGTGTCTCGGGTCAAGGTTGGCGACCCATCAACCCGCGTCAGTCCACGACGGAACCCATCCTTCTGTGCTGCTAGCCGGAGTGCCCGACGGGCGTTGTTCCGAACCGTAAATTGGCGAACCGGAGGCGAAGGCCGATCGGCGCACACAGACGCGAAAGACGGGACCACACCTGCGCGGACGGCGTAGAACAAGCGAAAGCCTGGACCGGACAGGTGATCTTCATCCACAACCCGGTCGAAGTCGCCAGCCCCACTCCTGCAAACCGAGATCATCGAAGGTCAACAATCAGACGGTCCGGGAGTTCGACATCAAATTTGCCTTTCAACAGCCCCGTCCGAGTTCCTCACGTCGAAGCAGCGAGCGGTACAAATTGTCATTGCTGCGTAGATCTGGACACTTTCGAGGATTGAGCATCCGGCAAGGAGCGACGCGGCGTCGTCCATTGCTGACGATGTAGGAGCCGCTTGCAAAGTTCAGTCGGCTCGAGAGGGTTTCTCCACTGCACGGACCCGCATGCTCGGATTCTATGGCTGATGCCCCCTTTCGATCACCCGGCCTATCAAGCGCGAGTACAGAGAACCGATACTCAGGCCTGCCCGAGCGACGGCTACGTTCAAGATGGACGTTTCGGTCAGGCCGGGGGATGTCGTTGCCTCAAGAAAGTGGGCGGAACCAGATGAGTCAATCAGTATGTCGATACGTGCTATGTCGCGGAGGCTGAGCAACCGGAACGTGGCAAGAGACAGATCGACGGCGGACTGAGTGGCGTCTTCGGTAGTGGTCGGGGGTGAATAGTAGGCAGTTGAACCTGCGGTGTAATGCGACTCGTAATCCAGGATGTCGCCGGGTGGTCGTATTTCGACAACGGGGAGTACCTGGGGGCCAGTGTCGTCCAACTGGACGATGGTCACGGCAAGCTCCGTGCCCGTGATGAAACGTTCGATGAGCGCGTTTTCTCCATACGCGAAGGCACCCACCAGCGCGCTCGGCAGGTCGTAAGGGGTAGCCGCGACGCTTGCACCCAGTGCTGATCCACCCGTGCTCGGCTTGATCATCAACGGGAAACCAAGGCGCCCCGATACCGCGGCCAGAACTGGCTTTGCCCCGAGGTCACCGAACGTTGAACGGGCAAGAGTTATCCATGGCGGTGTGCGCAATCCGGCTTGTTGGATGATGCTCTTTGCGATTGTCTTGTCAAAGGCGAGCGGACAATGCCGCGATGATGTCCCCAAATAGGGAATACCCATCAATTCCAGGACGTTTTGAATGTCACCGCTTTCTCCTTCGCCCCCGTGCAGGGCTATCAATGCGGCATCCGGTCGGTGCTGGTTCAGCCAGGGCAGTAGATCGGCGTCCGGCTCGAGCACGGTGACGTCGTGTCCAACGGATCGAAGTGCGTCGGCTAAGCGTGATCCCGACCGCAGGGATATTTGGCGCTCGTGCGTCAGCCCGCCGGCGAGAACCATGACATACCCCGGGTGACCTTCGGTGCTCACTGTCTGATCGTAGGGGGTGCGCGCGCGGGGCAGAGCTGGGTATCGGCCCGCGATTTGCCAGGGATCCCGCCATGCGCAGAGTTCGGTTGTTTGGTCCGCGACGGACTTGGGGGTTGGTGCAGCGCTGGATGGGTGAGGGACCCAACGGGTGGGATGTTTCGAACCATGTCCAGGCGGCTCCGGACGCCGTGCACGCGCTGGTGTCCGTTGGTGTCGCAGTCATATGAGGCGTCGACGTCCACTCCAGCGGCACTGAATAGGTGCTCCTGCCGATGATGCGTGTCCGGAGACCGGCACGCGATCTGACGGACAGGAGCCGGGTGACCCGGATTCGGGAGCGGATCGAAGCGGAGGGCATCGACATCGATCGGCGCTCTGCGGGGGGTAGCCGTCGGCGCGGCCCTGACGGGGCGGCAGTCAGGTGAGAGGGCGAAGTCGCGAGCCAGGATGGGGCCAAGCGGCGAGGACTGTGCCCGCATGACTCCGGACCCGCAACGGTGAGGGCCGCGGAGGTGAGGAGCCCGCCACCGACGGGCACGCGTCCACGGGGGAGGTCAGCCCGTCCAGGTGGGCGCAGATCGCGGACGGGATCGAGGGGAAGCTGACCGCGGTGCCGCGCCGGGTAGTGGCGGGCGGCGACGATGCGGGGATCCCCGTGGTGAGGTGGATCTCCAGATCGACATCGAAGAGGTGAAGAGCCCTCTGTCCGGGTATCACGCCAAGATGGATCGGAACCCTCTCGGAACTACCAGGGAGCCTTTGTCCGACTGGTTCGGTGCGAGTCGGGACGTCGGGCCGGGACGTCGGGCCGGGACGTCGGGCCGGGTGGTTGCCGTGACTCGCCCATGCGAGTGGTGGCAGGCGCGCTCGGTTTCACTCCGAACGGCAGCATTTCAACGACCAAAGCCAGCCTCTCTGGTTGGTCAGCCGGGTGGATGTGCCGCAGGTGTGCCGCCTTGTCGGCGGCACCGACCAT
>JBBQJM010000361.1:0-4666 GCA_038325895.1 Mycobacteriales bacterium | reverse complement strand
GTTCGTTCAACTGATCATCACGGGTGGAGCGAACCCGCAACTGCTGTCAACCGAGCTCACCCTGTCCCTGCTGGTGATGGTGGTGCTCGGCGGTGCCGGCAGCAGGTGGGGAGCGATCATCGGCGGCGTGGTGTACGTGCTGCTGGACAACCGGTTGCAGGAGCTGTCCACCTCCCCCACCATCGCGGACCTGCCCGCGGTGCTGCGGGTGCCGCTCAGCCAGCCGCTGTTCGTGCTGGGGACGCTGTTCATCCTGGTGGTCTACTTCCCGCCGGGCGGCATCACCGCGATCGGCGGCCGGGTGGCTGGGCGGCGGGCCAGGAGGCGTGCCGGGCGACCGTCTTCGTCTTTGGGCGGAGGGGATTCGCGGCCTCCCGGCGATTTGCGGCCTGGCGGCGATTTGCGGCCTGGCGGCGATTCGCGCGCATCAACTGGTTGACTCGCGTCACAGCAGCCCCATAACCGCGACCTTGAGCCGCGCTGAAGAAGTTGATCCGCGCCACAACGGGGGTGCGGGCGGGCGGCATGGGGGAACCTTGTCCGCATGTACCTGGCTGACCTACCGACCGATTCCGGTGACGCGCCCGTCGCGTGGCTGGCCCTGACGCTCGTCGTCGCCGTCGCCGGCGCGCTGATCCTGGCCGTGTTGTTCGGCGCGCTCTTCCGCCGGCTGGGGCGGCGGTGGCCGGTGGTGGTGGAGGCATCCCGGCGCGGCCGCATCCCGTTCCGGCTGCTGCTGGTGCTGATCGCGGTCCGTCAGGTGATCGCCTCGACCACGCTGCTGGGCGGCTGGCAGGACACCCTGGTCACCATCATCCAACTGGCGATCCTGGCGGTCTGCGGCTGGTTGCTGGCCGTCCTCGCGTTCGTGCTGGAGGACCTCACGCTGGCAAGGTTCCGGATAGACGTCGCCGACAACCGCAGGGCCAGGCGGGTGCGGACGCAGGTGTCGCTGCTCCGCCGGCTGGCCGTCGCGGCGATCATCACCCTGGTCATCGCCTCCATGCTGCTGACCCTGCCGGGCGCCAAGCAGGCCGGCGCGACCATCCTCGCCTCCGCCGGGGTCATCGGCCTCGTCGCCGGCCTCGCCGCGCAGTCCTCGCTGTCGAACCTGTTCGCGGGCCTGCAGCTCGCGTTCACCGACGCCATCCGGGTCGACGACGTCGTCGTGGTGCAGGGCGAGTGGGGCCGGATCGAGGAGATCACCCTGACCTACGTGGTGGTGCACATCTGGGACGACCGGCGGCTGATCATGCCCTCCACCTACTTCACCACCACCCCTTTCCAGAACTGGACCCGGAAGGAATCCGCTGTGCTCGGCGCCGTCGAGCTGGACGTCGACTGGCGGGTACCGCTGGACGATCTTCGGATCGAGCTGGACAGGGCGCTGCAGGCCTCCGAGATCTGGGACGAACGCGTCGGCATCCTGCAGGTCACCGATGCCGTCGGCAGCGTGGTCCGGATCCGGGTGCTGGTCTCCGGGGTGGACGGGCCCACCGTGTTCGACCTGCGGTGTGAGGTCCGCGAGGCGCTCGTCGGCTATCTGCAGCGTGAACATCCCGACGCACTTCCCCGGATCCGGGTGGACAGCTTCGCGCCGGTTATCCCGGAGCAGGCGGGTACGGCCGGCCCGACCGGCTTGGCCGACGACACGTTGCCGGTGTCGCGTCCCAGGGCCCGCGGCTCGTCGGGCGATAGCGAGCCCGAATCCACGCACAGCCAGGGCCTTTTCACCGGGAGTATCAAGGCGATCCAACGCGCGAGGGGGTTCACCGGGACCGGGCCACAAGAACAGGTGGAAGGGACGCCGGACCGCCCTGCCGATCGGACCTGACGGAGCCAACCCGATGTCGGTCACCATCGAATCACTCGGACAGGAGGATGCGCCGCGGGCACCTCAGCAGCTCGAATGGCCAGAGGAGGTCAGGGCCACCGCGTCAGGATCCGACATGATCAGTTCCGGGGAGTCGCCAACATGCTGTCCAATGACGAACAGCGCCAGCTCGACGAGATCGAGCGCGCACTCCGCGAGGACGACCCGAATTTCGCAACCGCCGTCGATTTCGGTCATGTGCGGCGTCGTCGGATCATCGCGCCCGCCGGGACCATCCTGCTCGGCCTGGTCCTGCTGGTGGGGGGCGAAATCGCCGCGCAGTCGTTGCTGATTGCCGGCGTCATCCTGGGCGTGACCGGCTTCCTGGTCGCCGTCGGCGGGTTCTGGTGGCTGTTCCGCGGGGCGCACCCCCGCAACCCCGCCGGCTGACCGTTCCCTGAGGGCTCTGGACTGCCGATCCGGGACCTCCAACCCTGGCCCCAAAGGGCTACTTGGGGGACTTCAGGGTGCGCCCGAGTCGCCCACGGCCGATGATCATGACGGAGCGAAACTGTCCCCGAGCGGCGATCAACGGAGATGACCAGGTGGGCAAGAACAAGAAGAAGGCCGGGCAGGCCGGGACAAAGCTCAGCCGCAAGGAGTACGAGGCCGAGCTCGCCACGCTGCAGGGCGAGCTGGTGGCCATGCAGGAATGGGTGAAGGCCACCGGGGCGAAGATCGTCATCGTGTTCGAGGGCAGGGACACCGCCGGAAAGGGCGGCACCATCAAGCGGATCGTGGAGCGGGTCAGCCCGCGGGTGTTCCACGTCATCGCGCTGTCCGCGCCCACCCCGCGCGAGCAGTCCCAGATGTACGCGCAGCGCTACCTGTCGCACCTCCCCGCGGCCGGCGAGGTCGCGATCTTCGACCGCAGTTGGTACAACCGCGCCGGGGTGGAGCGGGTGATGGGCTTCTGCACCCCCGAGCAGGTCACCCAATTTCTCGCGCTGACGCCCGGCGTGGAAAAGGCGATGGTCGACTCCGGCATCATCCTGCTGAAGTACTGGCTCGAGGTCGGTCCCGACGAGCAGACCAAGCGGCTGGAGGGCCGCATCGACGACCCCCGCAAGATCTGGAAGCTCTCGGACCTGGACCTCAAGTCCTACAGCCGCTGGTACGACTACGCGCGGGCCCGGGACGACATGTTCAAGGCCACCGATACCGCTTGGGCGCCATGGTTCATCGCGCACACCGACGACAAGAAGCGGGGCCGGCTGAACATCATCAGTCACCTGCTGAGCCAGGTCCCGTACGAGCCGCTCCCCAGGACGAAGGTCGAGCTGCCGAAGCGGCAGAAGGCCGGCGACTACCGGGATCCGAAGCTGTCGCTGCGGCACATACCCACACCGTTCTGAGCCTGGGTCGGGTGCGGGCTGAACACCGCCCGCAGCTGCACCGCCGACTGGATCTGCCACGCCCGTGCCGGTTCCGACCAGTCCGCGCCGAGTGCCGTGCCGATCCGGGAAAGCCGCTGCCCCACCGTGTTCGGGTGCAGGTGCAGCACACCGGCCGTCCGACCGAGATGACCGCCCTGGTCGAACCACGCCGCAAGAGTGGCAGCCAGGTCCTGCCACCGGCGTCCACCACCGCTGCCCCGGCTGTGGACGGCGAGTGCGGAGTCCGCTGGGCCGGTCCCGCGGGGTGCTGGGCCGGTCCCGCGGTTAGCGGGCGCCCCATCCGCCGTCTAGCACCAGGTCCGACCCGGTGATCGAATCGCTCCCCGGCGAGCACAGATAGACCGCCGCGGTGGCGATCTCGGCCGGATCGATCAGCCGCTTCACCGGCGAGGACGCCAGTATCACCTTGCTGAGCACCTCGTCTTCCGACAAACCATGCGCCACAGCCTGATCGGCGATCTGCGCCTGGACAAGCGGAGTGCGGACGTAGCCGGGATTGATGCAGTTGCTGGTGACGCCCCGCTCGGCACCCTCGAGCGCGATCACCTTCGACAGCCCTTCCAGACCGTGCTTGGCCGTCACGTAGGCGACCTTGAACGGGCTGGCCCGCCGGCCATGCGCGGACGAGACGTGCACGATCCGTCCCCACCCGCGTTCGTACATCCCCGGGAGGACCGCCCTGGACAGCACGAACGGCGCGGTGAGCATGATCCGCACGATCTTCTCGAATTCGGCGATCGGGAAATCCTCGAAACGCTCGACGTGCTGGATGCCGGCGTTGTTGACCAGGATGTCCACGCCACCGACCACCCCCTCGATCGCGGCCGGCAGACCGTCGATGTCGGACAGGTCGATGATCAACGGCGTGGCGCCGATCTGCCGAGCGAGGTCGCGCACCGCCTCGGCGTCCCGGTCGACCGCGATAACGGAGGCACCCTCGGCGGCGAACCGCGTCGCGATCGCCCGGCCGATGCCGCTGGCCGCACCGGTGACCAGTGCGGTGCGGCCGGCAATTGGTCGGCTCTGCAGTTCGGACGCCGTCGTCATAAGGGCAGCCTAGGCCGAGCCAGGGCACGGGACTATGGCCCGAGCCCACACTGCGGGTGGCGACCGGTGGCCGGTGGCCACACATCCGGGCCGACCCTGCTGCAGACCAGCTCTGCGCCGTCGGCGCTCTGCATCGGATGCAAGTCATCCGGATCGCGCGCCGAGTGGGTTACCGTTCGAGAATGGCGCTCGAGATGCCGCCGCAGACGATCCGCTTCGCCCGTTCGGCCGATGGTGTCCGGATCGCGTTCGCGCGTCTGGGAGGGGGTCCACCGCTGGTCATCGCGACCTGCTGGCTCAGCCATTTGGAGTACGACCTGGAAAGCCCGGTCTGGCGGCACTGGGTGAC
>JBBQJM010000360.1:0-4670 GCA_038325895.1 Mycobacteriales bacterium | reverse complement strand
GTCATTCACCACGAGAACCCAGTCAGCCACGCACTGCATTGGTCAAACTGGCGTCGAGAGCATCAAACCCAGGCCCGCCGTTCACACTTCCTCCGCCGATTGCGACTCCAGACCCTTATGATCTAGCCCTGTAGTACTAGGCCGTCGTCGAGGTGAACCCAATGAACGGCCAGCTCGGTCCACACCAGCATGACGACCAGCGACGACCTGAACCACAACCGGGTGCCGACCTCGGTGTGCCCCCCGACGATTACTTTGAGCTCGCGGACGACGAGCAACCCGATGATCAGGAGGAACACCATCGCGGCGGCTTCACCCGCGGCCGCTTGAGGGAGCAAGGCGAATGGGGCGCCGACGATGAAAGTGATCGGGCCCATCTGAAGTTCGGGATGTTGCACATAGAGGTCCAGTCCGCTGGAAGAGAAGAGGGCTTCGCTGCCTGTTACCAGGAAATGCCAGGACCAACCGTGGTCGGCAACGTGTAACAGCGCCCAGCCCAGGCTCCACAGCATGAGGGCAAGCCACGAGTGCTGCAGCAGATAGGCCCGAACGGCACGTCCGCGCGCAGCGACTGCCATCGGCATATACCCACCGAGCGAACTCGCCCGCAGCGTCTCAACGGCGCCGGCCGACTGCCCCACCCGCCCGGCTGCCAGATCATCGTGGGCGTGCACGAGCGGTTCCGAATCGACGTCGGGTGCGCCGCGGCCTTGGTGGGATTCTGCGAGGTCGGGTTCCCGATCGGCTTCATCGCCCGCACGCCGGCCTGGCCGGCGGTCGCCCGGAACCTGCAAGCCGCCGAATCCGCCACCCTTAGCTGGGTCAACTGGTTCGGCCGCGCCCGTACCCGTGGATCCGTGCATCACTGAACTGCCCACCCCCGGATCGGAACCACCGTTTACGCCATAGACCGGCAGCCGTGATGCCTGATTGGTGTGACCGGCAAGTTCCACAGCCGGCATGGATATGAGGAATGTGCCCTCGCTCTACGAAAACGTTAAAACCATCTTCTTGGGCGGCTATTCCTCGCTCAACTCTAGTAGTCGGCTACCGCCACTAGCCAACGTGCAGGTTACCCAAGGAACTTAGTCGCTCATCAGATCGGTCAACATCCGGCCTGTGCCGCAATGTGGATTGCTCGGCAGCATACTAAACGAACAAGAAGTGACGTCCGCCTACAGCCAGTCCTCCAGCAGTTCCGCGGCCCGGCGGTTCAGCTCGTCGGCCCGCCGTTCGACGTCCATGAGCACGTCGATGACGCCAGCCAGGTCGTCAAGGTCGCGGCGGCGACGGCCCCAGGCCGCGGCCGCCGCGTCGTAGGGGCTGCCGGGAGCCGGGGTGATGACCGTCGGTTTCTCGAGTTCGATGACCGGTTCCGGTCGGGGTCGATGGGTAGGTCGCGGTGGGGCGCCGATGTCCCCGGACAGGAGGTCCCGGGCGCGGCGGGACAGGGAGTGCAGGGAGAGTCGTTGGAGCGGTAGGGGCGGGCGCCCCATTGGTCGATCGGTGGCAGTAGCGGTCCCCTCGCGTCGCCTCGCCGAGCACCGGGCCGCTGCGGCAGACGTGCGGTGACCGCTGGTCCACCGTCGAGGCCTTCTTCAAGGCTCGGGCGATGGTCTTGGTGCTGGGTTTGGTGACGGCCAGGTCGAGGATCTTCAGCCACCGGACGACCGCGCACGGCCCGCACACGACCGCGTCGTCGGCCGGACGAAGCGTTCACTCCCCCGCCGGCGACCGGATCGTGGCGACGCCCGCGATGGCGATGTGGCCGGCGGTGAGAGCAGCGAGGTGCCGATAAGGCACCCCCGCGAGTTGGGAGAGGACCAGCAGGGCGCGGTCGCGCCGGCCGAACATGCCGGTGGAGCCGTGGGAGGGCAGCCCGCGCAGCGCCGCCACCACGGTCTCCCGATTTCCAACCGTGGGTTGGAAGGGTTCGCCGGTGGGTCGGCCGAGCGCGGCCCGCACCGCCACGGACTCCCCGGCCTGTCGTGGCCTGCGGCGGTGTGGTGGTGGTCGATGGCGGCGACCCGGCACCGCTGCGTCGCGGGTGCCGCGGGGCACCCGTGCAGGAAGTCGACGACGGTCCGCGGGTCGGCCGGCAGCACGGTGGTATCGGTGCCGGCGCACCAGTCGGTGAAAGCGACCAATCCGCAGCGTAGGTGCGCAGGGTCCGCGCCGACAACACCCGCGCCGGCCCGTCGGTCCTGTCAATAGTGCTGGTGTGGCTCATCGGTCAGAGGCCGAGGCGGGTGACCGCGTTGCCGACCAGGGGGGCGTGTTCCCGGGCCTACACCTCGAGCATCACCGGCGAGCGGTGCCCTGTCTGCCGCATGATCGCAGGCGCGTCCGCGCCGGCCCGGAACGCCTCGGTGACGAACCCGGCGCGGAGCGAGTGCCCGCCCAGCTTGTCGACCTGCGCCGGGGTGAACCCCGCGCTGGCGGCGCGGCGTTGGATCATCCCAGCGATCGCATCCCCCGACATTGCCCTGGGCGCCGATGGCGCCGCCGGTCTTGTGCACCGTCGGGAACAACGGCCGGGCCGGGTCGACCGGTTCGGCCAGCCGGGTGCTGCGGCAGCAGTGCAACACCGGCTCCTCCTCCTGTCCCTGCTCTCCCCCGCCGGTCACCGCCGTCATGGCGGCCTGGCGGCGCAGGAGCACCGCGCGGCGGCCGGCGCCGTCCGTCGCGGTGTCCCAGGCCTGCAGGACCTGTCGCCACCGGACGTAGGCGCAGGGCGGGCAGGTCACCGGGTCCCTCCCGTACGGGAGGGACTTCACGGTGCCGCGGGCCTCCTGGTCTGTGAATGGTCGATTCATCTGGTTCTGGCGCACTTTCCGTGATGCCGGCTGGCTCGCCGTGGTGCTCTGGGGGCTGTGGCTGGTGAACGCCGTTGCCGGGTTCTGCTCCCGCAGCTGTCGCCGGTGGTGATCGACCAGGTCGACCGGGTCGACGGCGTGGTGGTGATCGCCGCGCATCCGCGGGCGCGGGGGTCGCGCTGCCAGCGGTGCGGGCGAGTGTCGACGCGGGTGCACAGCCGCTATCGGCGGCCCCTGGCAGATCTTCCCGTCTCGGGACGCCCGGTCGCGGTGTGGTTGACAGTCCGCCGGTTCTTCTGCGACCACGTCGACTGCAGCGCGTGCAGGTTCGTCGAGCAGGTACCGGATTGACCGAGCGCCACGCGCGCCGCAGCGTCGGCCTGCAAGCAGCGCTGGTGGCGGTCGCGTTGGCCCTGGCCGGGCGGGCCGGATCTCGGCTGGCCGCCACGTTGAGCATGGGGGTGAGCCGGTCGACGCTGCTGCGCCTGGTCCGGGCGCTGCCAGATCCGCCGGTCGGCCGGGTGGCGGTGCGCGGTGTCAATGACTTCGCGCTGCGCTGCGGGCATCACTACGGCACGGTGCTGGTCGACCTGGGCGGCGGGAACCGGCCGGTGGATGTGTTCCTCGGCCGGGGGGCCGGCGACTTTCGCCGGCTGGCTACGCGCCCACCCGGGCGTGGAGGTGATCTGCCGGGACCGGGCCGGCGGGTACGCCGACGGCACCCGTGACGGTGCGCCCGGCGCGATGCAGGTCGCGGACCGTTGGCACCTGTGGGACAACCTGTGCCAACACGTGGAGCGGCTGGTGGCCGCGCACCACACCTGCCTGCCCGAGCCCGCCGACCCGGACCCGGACCCATGCGATCTGGTGGACCCGGTGGACCCGGTCGGGCCGCTGTGGCCGGACACGGTGCGGATCGAGCACACCCGGCAGCGGTATGACCGAACCCATGACCTGCGCGATCAGGGCCTGTCGATGCGGGCGATCGCTCGCAGACTGGATCTGAACTTCAAGACCGTGCGCCGCTACCTGCGCGCCGGAAGTGTCGATTCGCTGCTGGCCGGCGGGGTGCAAGTCAGCGTGCTGGACTCGTTCAAGCCCTACCTGAACGAGCGGCTCGCCGAGGGTGAGCGCAACGCCACCCTGTTGTTCGTCGAGATCACCGGGCAGGGCTACACCGGCGGCTACAAAACGCTGGCCCGTTACCTGCGGCCGCTGCGTCGCGTCGACGCAGCCGCGGCGCTGCAGCAGCGTCCAGCGTCGCCGACGGTGCGGCACGTCACCGGCTGGATCACCGGTCTTCCGGGCCACCTCGTCCCTGCCGACGGGGAGCGGCTGCACGCGATCCGGGCCCGCTGCCCCGAGTTGGACGCCGCCGTCAGGCACGTGGCCAGCTTCGCCCGGATGATCAAGGACCTGTCCGGCGACAAGAACACGCTCACGGGTGTTCGCCATGCTGACTCCGCCCGCGCACTACCACACATAGTTTCCCGAGTCGCCTGTGCGCGAAGGGGTTCGCCGCGCCGGGACGAACCCGAGGTATGGAACCGCCGACGCAGCACGACCTGCAGCAGTTGGCCGGGATCACCGACGTGCTCGCCGATGTTGAGCAACGCGCCGACGAACTGAACCGCCGCGCCGCGGAACCGCTGCATGGGTGGCTGTAGGCGTGAGCTTCGCGGGGCGTTGATGCGCAGTTGGCATGCGGTGTCGTTGATCGCGGTAAGTGGCACGGTTTGTGCGACAAGGTGCCACCTATCGCGAAACCCGACAGGGTCGGTCGGGCGGAGGCGTTCTCAGGTGAGCTGGACCCAGCTTCCCTGGGACGGGACGCCCGCGGCGTTGACCACGAAC
>JBBQJM010000359.1:0-4674 GCA_038325895.1 Mycobacteriales bacterium | reverse complement strand
GAACATGGTCCAGATCGCGGCCTACACCCGGCGGACGGAGACCTCGATCATGCGACTGGTCGGCGCCTCGCGATGGCGAACGCAGCTGCCGTTCATGATCGAGGCGGTGACCGCCGGGATCATCGGGGCCGGGCTGGCCATCCTCGGGCTGATCGGCGCGAAGTTCCTGTTCGTGGACAAGGCGCTGGGCCCGGTGATCCGTTCCGGGATCCTGCCGGACATCGACGGCGCCACCCTGGTGTGGGTGTCACCGATCCTGATCGCGATCGGGGCCGGGCTGGCCGCGGTGTCCGCGTACGTCACGCTGCGCCTCTACGTCAGGTTGTAGCCGCAGGTGACCGGCGCCGGGTCGGGTGACCCGGGAATCCCGCTCGCCGCGCCGATTACCCTGGACTGGCCATGGCCACGAACAAGATCGACTCCAGTAACCGACCCGGCGGTCGGAAGATCATCGCCTCCAACCGCAAGGCTCGCCACGACTACACCATCCTCGACACCATCGAGGCCGGGATCGCGCTGACCGGGACCGAGGTCAAGTCGCTGCGGTCCGGCCGGGCGTCGTTGGTGGACGGGTTCGCCACCATCACCGACGACGAGCTCTGGCTGCGCAACGTGCACATCGCGGAGTACGCCGAGGGCACGTGGACCAACCACGCCCCTCGGCGGGTCCGCAAGTTGCTGGTGCACCGGATGGAGCTGGACCGGCTGGCCGGAAAGCTCAAGGAGGGCGGCTTGGCGCTGATCCCGCTGTCGATGTACTTCAAGGACGGCCGGGTGAAGGTCGAGCTGGGGCTCGGCCGGGGCAAGAAGTCCTACGACAAGCGCCAGGACATGGCCAAGCGGGACGCGGACCGGGAGCTGGCCAGGTACGCGGGGCGGCGCGCCAAGGGCATGGGCTGACGCCTTGGCCGCGCCCCTCCACCCCGCGCCCCCGCCCGCCCCTGCAAGCGGGCCACGGCTGGTCTGGCTGAGCGCCATGCCGCGCCGTGCCCGGGTCACGTATGATGAGCGTGCTCCCCAAGTACGAGTTGTTTCCCGGGGGTGATCGGTCTCGACAGCGGATGTCGAGTGAGGTGAAGCGGGCCGAGGAAGGCGACGACGATCTCGTTAACCACACGTCGCAAAAAATCAAGCGCCGATTCCAATCAGCGCGAGTTCGCCCTCGCCGCCTGAGCGAGTAGCGACTCCGTCAGACCGGGTGTTCCTCCGACCCGGATCCTGGCGTCAGCTAGGGGGATTACCGAGAGATCCGGTTGCGGGATCTTGAGGGACAACTCACAGCGACTGGGCCTGTCGCACCAGCGTGTTCGCGAGACTGGTGGGGCCGAGTAGGGACATAGCGGACTGCGCCCGGAGAAGCCCTCACGAAGCAACGCTGGACGCGGGTTCAATTCCCGCCACCTCCACGCATCGTGGGTCGCACGAAAAATGGCCCCGCCG
Source organism: Mycobacteriales bacterium (assembly GCA_038325895.1). Classification (GTDB taxonomy): domain Bacteria; phylum Actinomycetota; class Actinomycetes; order Mycobacteriales; family Nakamurellaceae; genus Nakamurella. Next base: position 3,234 of record JBBQJM010000359.1, on the reverse strand, counting down.
ACATCGGCGGGGCCATTTTCGTGTCGGTCGGTGGGTTGGTGTCGTACCTGGTCAGCTCGGCTCTTCGCTCGAGCCGTCGTCGTTCTGCGTCTCCGGCCCGGCACCGGACTTTGCGTCGGGTTGGGGCTCGGCCTTCTCGTTCGTGTGGGCGTCGGCGACCGGGCCACTGCTCTTGCCACCCGACCCCTTGCTCGACCCCTTGCTCTTGTCCTGCCCGCGTTTCGCCGGTTTGCTGCGTACCGAAGGATCCGCCGAGCTCTCGCCCAGGTCCATCCGCAACCGGTCCAGCTCGCCACGCAGGTAATCGCGGGTCGCGACCTCGCCGATGGCGATCCGCAGTGCGGCCAGCTCCCGGGCGAGGAACTCGGTGTCGGCCTTTGTCTGAGCCGCACGGTTGCGGTCCTCGTCCAGGGTGATCCGGTCCCGGTCGTCCTGCCGGTTCTGCGCCAAGAGGATCAGCGGAGCCGCGTAGGCAGCCTGGGTGGAGAACGCGAGGTTCAGCAGGATGAACGGGTACGGGTCCCACCGGTAGCTGACTGCCACCAGATTGACGATGATCCAGATGATCACCACCAGGGTCTGCCAGAACAGGAAAGTCCCGGTGCCGATGAACCGGGCGAGGTTCTCCGACAACCGGCCGAAGGTCTCCGGGTCGATGTCGAAGCTGAACCGGCGGCCGCTCTTGGGCTGATCCAGCCGGCGCCGGGTGGGCGCGTCAGCCACGGCGCGCTCCGGCAGCTCCCCGGGAGCCGGCTGCCGGTGGCTCGCCGTCCCTGGTCGTCATCGATCGCAGGATGGCGCGCCGGCTGCCCGCCTGGTGCCTGCCGGGCTGGTTGCCGATGTCGGCGTCGTCCTGACCCGCGGTGTCGTCGGACAGACCCTCTTCCCGCCAGTTGTCCGGCAGCAGGTGATCGAGCACGTCGTCGACGGTGACCGCGCCGAGCAGGTGCTCCTCGTCGTCGACGACCGGCGCGCAGACCAGGTTGTACGACGCGAAGAACCTGGTGACGTCGGTCAGCGCGGCGTCAGGCGACAGCTGAGACATCTCGGCGTCGATGGCTCCCGCCACCAGTTCGAACGGCGGTTCGCGCAGCAGCCGCTGGGTGTGCACGCAGCCGACGTAGCGGCCGGTCGGGGTGGCCTGCGGGGGCCTGCAGACGAACACCATCGACGCCAACGCGGGCGTGAGGTCGGGGGAGCGGATCCGGGCCAGGGCCTCGGCGATCGTCGCGTCCGGGCTCAACACCACCGGCTCGGGTGTCATGAGGCCGCCGGCCGTGTCCGCCGAGTACTGGAGCAGCCGGCGGACCGGTCCGGATTCCTCCGGTTCCATCAAGCCGAGCAGCCGTTCCTGGATGCCGACGGGCAACTCGGCCAGCAGGTCGGCCGCGTCGTCCGGGTCCATCGCCTCCAGGATGTCCGCCGCGCGGGCCTCGTCCAGGTGGGCCAGCAGTTCCTTCTGGTCGTCCTCCGGCAATTCCTGCAGCACGTCGGCCAGCCGGTCGTCATCGAGCATGTCGACCACTTCGAAGCGCAGTTCGGTGTCCAGCTCACGCAGGATGCCGGCGGCGTCGGCGGCGCGCAGGCCCTCGAACGAGACCAGCACCTGCTGCGCACCCCGGATCGAGTGGCCGGTCAGCTGGGCCGGGTCCATGCCGCGGACGTCCGTCCAGGCCACCACCTGCACCGGCGCGCGTCGGCCGATCCGACGGGTCCGTTCGCGGACGGCGAGCCGGGAGACCACCCAGTCCCTGGTACGGGTTCGCTCCATCGCCGCATCGACGACGATCGCTGCGCTTGCCGTGGTGGCCAGCTGAACCTGGGTGCCGAGGAGCTGGCCGATGAGCCGGAGCTCGAGCGTGCGCTGCTCGAACCGGCGCATGCTGACCGAACCGGTCGCCAGCGCGACCGCGTGCGACTCCAGGCTGCTGACCCGCAACATCGGCACGAAGATCGGTCGGCGGGTCGGCAACTCGACGACAAGGCCGAGCGCCCGTGGTGGTTTGCGGTCCAGCCGGAGCGCGACCACGATGTCGCGCACCTTGCCGATCGACTCGCCGCTCGGGCCGAACACCGGCAGCCCGTCGAGCTGCGCGACGAAGACTCGGGTGTTGGGGGCCACGAGCACAGGTTAGGACGCGCGGACGCCCTGAAACCCCAGGGGCGCGACCACTCGCCGTGTCGGCCGACTTCGCAACCCGGTCGTGACCGGGTGCTGGCAGCGTCGGGACCGGGACCTTGAGGCGGCCGGACAGCGCCCTGACCGGGACCGCACCTGCCCGTCGCCCCGTGTTCACCCACTGTTACCGTCCGATTTGTCTCCGACCTGTCCCAGCGCGCACAGGGTTAGCTGTCCCGTCGCACGGCCCGTTCACACGAATCGGACACCGGCACTGCGTAGGGTTGCGTTTTGTCGATTGTCCCGGGCCCGCGACAATCCGTTCGCGCGAGCGAGCAGCACGGCCGGCACCACCGCCGGGGCCCTGTACCCAGCCACTGATGAGGATGTTCCGATGCGTTTGCGCGCCGCGCTTGTTGCCGTGCCACTGATCGTCCTGCCGATGCTTGCCGCGGCCGCCTGCTCGTCGAGCGGTTCCAGTTCGTCGACCGGCGATTCGTCGGGCACGGAAACCGCGAGCTCCAGCGAGGCCGCCACCCTCGGGCCGTCGGTACCTGCGGCCACGGCAGTGGCAGCTCCGGTGGACGCCTCGCTGCTGCCCACTGCCAGCGGTGCGTTCGGCGAGAAGCCGACCCTGACGTTCCCGTCTACCCCGGCGCCGCCGAGCCTGCAGCGCACGATCCTCACGGAGGGCACCGGGCCGGTCACCGTGAGCGGTGACTGGCTGATCACCAACTACCTCGGCCAGATCTGGAACGGCGAGGTCTTCGACAACTCCTACGACAAGGGCTCCACCGCCGCCTTCCAGATCGGTCAAGGAAAGGTTGTCCCCGGGTGGGACGTCGCCCTGGTCGGGGTGCCGGTGGGAAGCCGGGTGTTGCTGAGCCTGCCGCCCGCGGACGGCTATGGCTCCACGGGCAGCCCGGACGTGAACATCGGTGGGACCGACACCATCGTGTTCGTCGTCGACATCGTCCAGGCGATCGGCCCGACAGCCGGCGGACAGGCGGACGCGACCCCGCAACCCGCGCCCGCGACCGGCCCGCAGGTGGCCGGCGCGCTGGGAGCGGCACCGACCATCACCGTCCCGGCCGGTACGGCCGAGCCCACCGCGC
>JBBQJM010000358.1:0-4680 GCA_038325895.1 Mycobacteriales bacterium | reverse complement strand
TTGGCAGCCGCAGAGATGGGTCACGCCGGCCTGCCGTGGAGCCCGGACGTTCATCGTGAGCTGCTCGTGCGGACCCTTGGACAGCAACCCGCCGCAGGCCGCAGACCCACGCGGATGGCCGAGTTGGCGACCGAGATCGACGCGGCGTTCGGCTTTCCGGTCAATCCGGATTCGGCCGTCGAGGTGCGCGCGGCGTTCCGGCGGGTGGGCTTCGACATCGACACCACACGGTCCTGGGTGATCAAGAGCTTGGATCACCCAGCCGTCAAACCGGTGCTGGCCTACAAGGAGCTGGCGCGGCTCTACACGGCCAACGGCTGGAACTGGCTGGCCGAGTGGGTTCGCGACGGCCGGTTCCGCGCCGAGTACGTGCCAGGCGGGGTGGTCTCGGGGCGATGGGCGACCAACGGCGGCGGCGGGCTGCAGATTCCGCGCGCGTTGCGGCGGGCAGTGGTGGCTGATCCCGGGTACGCGCTGGTCGTCGCCGATGCCGCCCAGCTGGAACCCAGGGTGCTCGCGGCAATCTCGAAAGACCATGCGTTGCAGCGGTTGTCAGCCGATGCGGACCTGTACGACGCGCTGGCCACTGACGGTTTCGGCGGTGACCGGGCGAAGGCCAAGCTGGCCATGTTGGGGGCGATGTACGGCCAGACGTCAGGGGAGGCGGGCCGGCTGGTGCCCACGCTGCGCCGCCGCTACCCGGCCGCGATGGCCTGCGTGGAGGGCGCCGCCCGGCGGGGCGAGATCGGCCAGGTGGTGCACTCCGTGCTGGGACGCGCCTGTCCACCGCCGGGAGCAACGTTTCGGGAGGTCCTCGAGGTGGGCACGTCGCAGGACGCGACCGATGTGGAGCGGCGGCGCGCGGACCTGATGGCCAAGGGCCGGGGCCGCTTCACCCGGAACTTCATCGTGCAGGCATCGGCCGCCGATTGGGCGGCGGTGTGGCTGTCGGGGCTGCGGCGTGATCTCGCCGCGGTGCCCGGCGCGGAACTGGTGTTCTTCCAGCACGACGAGTTGATCGTGCACGTCCCGACCGAGCATGCGGATCTGGTCAGCAAGCTGACGATCGCCGCGGCGGAGTCCGCCAGGGAGCTGGTGTTCCGTGGGTCAGCGGTGACCACGCCGGTGCGGCAGGTGGTCGTCGACTGCTACGCCGACGCGAAGTGAGGGTGAGCCTGTCGGGCTCGGCGGCCCTGGGTGTGCGATGGTCGGGGGAGCCGGTTTGTCGCACGTCCTGACGCGCGAGTGGGCGTCCGAACGAGGCGCGTCGAGTCTTCTCGAGAGTGTCGAGCAGTGTCGAGCAGTGTCGAGCAGTAAGGAGGCACCTCATGCGAATGACAGGCGAGGCGGCTCGTGATCGTTTCCTCACCGCCCGGGTCGCCAGGCTCGCCACCGTGGGCGCCGACGGTGCCCCGCACATGGTGCCGGTGACCTTCGCCGTCGTGGAGATCGAGGACCAGGAGCGGGCCGAGGATGCTCACGATGAGGCCGGTGCGCTCGGCGCTGCGGAGGTCATCGTCTTCGGCGTGGATCAGAAGCCGAAATCCACCCTGGCGTTGCGCCGGCTAGCGAACATCGTCGCCGAGCCGAGGGTGGCTTTCCTGGCCGACCACTACGACGAGGATTGGTCCGCGCTGTGGTGGGTCCGGGTCGACGCGACAGCGCGGATCGTCATCGGGTCCATTCGGGGGCGGGCCGTTCAGGCGCTCGCGCACCGCTACGCGCAGTACGCCGCCCATCCGCCGGAAGGCCCGGTCGTCGGGTCCTGGGTGACGAACTGGTCGGGTTGGCAGGCCACCGAACGCTGACCAGACATGCGGACGCGGGCCAATGACGCCCGGTGTCAACCGCCGGGGACCTGCCCCGCGCCCAGTTCGTCGAGCCGGCGTCGCAGGAACGCCCGCTCTGCCGGATTGCCCGCGAGGTCGAGGGCCCGCTGGTAGGCCGATGCCGCCGCCTCCAAGCTGCCGGCTCGACGGAGCAGGTCGGCCCGGGTGACCTGGTAGGCGTGGTAGCCCTCCAGCGGGAGTGCGGCGAGGATCTCCAGTGCGGCGTCCGGCCCGTCGACCTCGGCGATCGCGATGGCGCGGTTGAGCGCGACGATCGGGGTGCGGTCCACGACGAGCAGTTGGTCGTACAGCGTCACGACCTGTCGCCAGTCCGTCGCCTGGACGCTCGGGGCGTCGGTGTGCACGGCGTTGATGGCCGCCAGGATCTGGTACCTGCCCGGCCGACCCCGGCGCAGGCAACCGCGGACGATGTCGTGCCCCTCCGCGATGAGGTCCTGATCCCAGCGGGAGCGGTCCTGGTCGGCGAGTGCGACGAGGCTGTCGTCGGAGACCCGGCTGGCCCGGCGCGCGTCGGTGAGCAGCATCAGCGCGAGCAGGCCGAGCACTTCGGGTTCGTCCGGCATCAGCGTGGCGAGGATCCTGGTCAATCGGATTGCCTCCGCGCACAAGTCGGTCCGGAGGGCATCGTTCGCTGGGTTGTCCGGCGCTGGGTTGTCCGGCGCTGGGTTCGACGGCGCTGGATCGCCCGGTTCGGTTGGTGCGTCACGGCTCTCGCCCGGAAGGCGAGCCGGGGCGGAGGGTAGGTAGCCCTCGTTGAACACCAGGAAAAGCGTCGCGAGAACACCGCGGAGGCGGCCCGGCAGCTCGGCGTCCGACGGGACACGGTAAGGGATCCTGGCCGCCTTGATCTTCTGCTTGGACCGGGTGAGCCGCTTGGCCATCGCGGGCTCGTCGACGAGAAACGCGCCGGCGATCTCGGCGACGCTCAGGCCGCCGAGGAGCCGCAGGGTGAGGGCAATCTGGGCGCTGGTGGCCAGGGCAGGGTGGCAACAGGTGAACATCAGCCGGAGCCGGTCATCCACCACGGACGAGATGGGGCCCAGCGCGTCATCAGTGGTGTCGCTGATCATGGCGGCCTGTGCCTGCCGGGAGTCGCGGGTCGACTCGCGTCGGATCCGGTCGATCGCCCTGTTGTAGGCCGTCGTGGTCAGCCAACCCCCCGGGTTGGGGGGTGGACCGGACTCCGGCCAGCGTTGCAGGGCGATGAGGTACGCCTCCTGGGCCGCCTCCTCGGCAACGTCGATGTCACCGAGGCGGCGGGTGAGGGTGGCGACGACCCGACCGTGTTCGGAACGGAAGACACGGTCCCACGAGATCGACAACGCGGCATGTCCCGGGTCGGCGGGACCGGAATCCGGCACGGGTCGATCAGGCGTCCGGCTCGGCCTGGAAGGGCCGGACCTCGACCGGGCCCCGGCAGGCCGCTGACCCTTTTCGCGCCAGCTCGAGTGCGGCGTCGAGGTCGGGCACGTCGACGATCCAGAAGCCGCCCAGGTGTTCCTTGGACTCCAGGTACGGCCCGTCGGTGATCACCGCATCGCCGTTGCCGGTGCCGTCGACAACGGTGGCGGTGGACGCCGGGTTCAGACCGCCGGCGAAGACCCACGACCCGGAGGCCTGCACTTCCTTGTTGAACGAGTCGACGGCCGCGTACAGCTCCTGGACATCGTCCGGCATCTCGTCGGTGTCGCCGCCGTGAACGGACAGCAGGTACTGCGCCATGGTGTGCTCCTTGAAGTTGGTGTGTGCTGCGGGATCGCTCGGTTGGGGGTATTGGTGCAAGGGGCCGGGTCAGGCGGTGCGGGTGACTTCCTTCCCGTCGACGACGTCGATGTCGCCGACGCCGAGGTCGCCGGCCGGCCGCAGCGTCAGCGCAACAGCACCTTTCGAGGTGGCCGTCGAGTCGACCAGGGTGAGCGATCCGGGGATGCTGCCGTCGGGGAACAACCGCTTCCCGCCGCCGACGATCACCGGGAAGATGATCAGCCGGTATTCGTCGATGAGACCGGCGTCGTGCAGGGTGTGCGCCAGCCCGCAGCTGCCGTGAACCTGGAGTTCGCCGCCTGGCCTGGCCTTCAACTGCTCCACCGCGGCGACGACATCGCCGGCAATGACGGACGTGTTCTGCCACGACGGGTCCCGCAGCGTCCGGGAGACGACGTGCTTGGGCCGGGTGTTCAGCGCGGCGGCGACCGTATCGTCCGGGTCGGTGACCTGTGACCAGAAGGCGCACATCATCTCGTAGGTCGTCCGGCCGAGCAGGATCTCGTCGGTCTCGGCGAACCAGCCGCCGACCACCGCGCCGAAGCCCTCGTCGGTGAAGGGCACGACCCAGCCGCCCCGATCGAAGCCGCCCGTCCGGTCCTCGTCCGGTCCGCCGGGTCCCTGCATCACTCCGTCGAGGCTGAGGAAGGTGTTGAGGGTGAGTTTCATGCCATCTCCTTGTCCAGGCTCGTGGACAGCCACCGCGGCTGCCCTCATTCACACCACGAACGGATCGGACCCGACAGGACACGTCGTCCGAAAGAATCTTCCCGGGATTCTGCGCGGCTGCACTGGGGATGGGTCCCCTGCCGGCGCTCCGGCTGCCGGTGCTCAGCGCAGCCGACGCGCGCGCAGCACCAGATCGTCGGTGTGGTGCGCGCCGGCACCCCCATCGGGCGCGATCCTGGGTCGCTGCTCGTGCAGCTCGACGTCCCAGTTGTCGTCGAGCAGCGCGGTGACCATCGAGGGCCAGACGTAGTCGGCCGGGTCGAATTCGCTGTCATCGCGCTGTTCGGTGTCCATCCCGGCGTGGTGCACGAGGATCAGCCGGCCACCGGGCGCGACG
>JBBQJM010000357.1:0-4707 GCA_038325895.1 Mycobacteriales bacterium | reverse complement strand
GGGGCAGGCCACGGTCGGGGGTCGGCTCAAATATTCGGCACACACTCCGGCGGGGCTGCGAGCCGCCTGGATCGTCGCTCCGCGCCAACGCCGCATTACTCCATTAGGGTGACTGCTACGGTGTCCGGCGCGGGCTCGCACTCCCTCGCCGGGTACCCTTGCCCGGGCCACGGTGCTCGGAGGGACGCCTCCGCTCATCCGGACGGCGGCGTCCGCAAGAACCGCCGCCGGCCCCACGTGCGAAGCGCGGCCCGCACGGGCCGCGGAGAAGGGTACAGCTGTCCAGATCGGCCGGCCCCGCGGGAGCGGGGCAGAGAGGTGCAGGAATGAAGCTCGCGGTCATCCCAGGCGATGGCATCGGTCCCGAGGTGGTGGGCGAGGGGCTCAAGGTCCTGCAGGGTGTGGTTCCGGGCGTCGTGATCGACGAGTACGACCTGGGCGCCGCGCGCTGGCATCGGACGGGTGAGTTGCTGCCCGACTCGGTGCTACGGGAACTGCGTGAGCACGACGCGATCCTGCTCGGCGCGGTGGGCGACCCAACGGTTCCGTCGGGCATCCTGGAGCGCGGCCTGCTGCTCCGTTTGCGCTTCGAGCTGGATCACGCCGTCAACCTGCGCCCCGCTCGCCTGTACCCGGGAGTGCCCGGCCCGTTGGCCGGTGACAAGGCGATCGACCTGCTGGTGCTGCGCGAGGGGACCGAAGGTCCGTACGCCGGCAACGGCGGCCTGCTGCGCAACGACACCGTGCACGAGATCGCCACCGAGGTGTCGATCAACACCTACTTCGGCGTCGAGCGGGTCGTCCGTGACGCGTTCGAACGCGCTGCCAGGCGGCCACGCAAGCACCTGACCCTGGTGCACAAGACCAACGTGCTCACCCACGCCGGGCAGCTGTGGAGCCGGGTCGTCGAGGAACTGTCGATGGAGTACCCGGACGTCAGCGTCGCGTACTCGCACGTCGACGCCGCGATGATCTACCTGGTCACCGACCCCGGCCGGTTCGACGTCGTCGTCACCGACAATCTTTTCGGCGACATCTTCACCGACTTGGCGGCCGCGGTCTCTGGCGGCATCGGGCTGGCCGCGTCCGGCAATCTCGACGTGTCCCGGACCAACCCGAGCATGTTCGAACCCGTGCACGGCTCCGCGCCGGACATCGCCGGCACCTGGACGGCGGACCCGACGGCGACCGTGCTGTCCGTGGCGCTGCTGCTCGACCACCTGGGGCTGCCCGAGGCCGCCCGCCGGGTCGAGGCGGCGGTCGCTTTCGACCTGGCTACCCGGCAGAGCGGTTCGGTCGCCAAGACCTCGCAGATCGGCGACCGGTTGGCCGCGCTCGCATCTAGCTGATCGGTATGACTGTGTCTTCTCCTGGCTCGTTCTCCCTGAAAGCAACCACTCCGGCGCAGCGCAGTTCCCCGCTGGGCGACGCGTTCCACGTCTTCGACACCACGCTGCGGGACGGCGCCCAACGCGAGGGCATCACCTACTCGGTGGCCGACAAGATCGGGGTGGCCACCCTGCTGGACGATCTCGGCGTCGGGTTCATCGAGGGCGGCTGGCCCGGCGCGATGCCCAAGGACACCGAGTTCTTCGCCAGGGCCTCCTCCGGCGAGCTGAACTTGCGCACCGCGTCGCTGGTGGCCTTCGGTGCGACCCGGAAGGCCGGCCTGCGAGCCGCGCGGGACCCCCAGGTGCGGGCGCTGCTAGAGTCGGGGGCACCAGTGGTCACCTTGGTGGCCAAGTCCGACGTCAGGCACGTGGAACGCGCACTGCGCACCACCCCGGAGGAGAACCTGGCCATGGTGTCCGACACCGTGGCGCACCTGGTCGGCGACGGTCGCCGGGTGTTTCTGGACTGCGAGCACTTCTTCGACGGGTACCGCTTCGACCGCGACTACGGGCTGCGGGTGGCCGAAGCGGCGGTGACGGCCGGCGCAGATGTGGTCGTGCTGTGCGACACCAACGGCGGCATGCTGCCGATGTGGGTGGAACGGATCGTCACCGAGGTCGGTGAGCGCACCGGCTTCCGGCTGGGCATCCACTGCCAGGACGACACCAGTTGCGCGGTCGCCAACACCGTCGCCGCCGTTCATGCCGGCGCCACCCACGTGCAGTGCACGGCCAACGGGTACGGCGAGCGGGCCGGCAATGCCGACCTGTTCGCGGTGGTGGGCAACCTGATGATCAAGATGGGTCTGCAGGTGCTGCCGGATGGCGGACTGGTGGACCTGGTCCGGGTGTCGCACGCGCTGGCCGAGTTGGCCAACATCACCCCGAACACCCATCAGGCCTACGTCGGGTCGTCGGCGTTCTCGCACAAGGCCGGCCTGCACGCGTCGGCGATCAAGGTCGACCCCGAGCTGTACAACCACCTGGACCCGACCAGGGTCGGCAACGACATGCACATCCTGATCACCGAGATGGCCGGCCGCGCCTCGGTCGAACTGAAGGCGCGTGAGCTGGGCATCGAGCTCGACGAGCACCCGGAGGCGGTCGGCCGGATCGTCGACACCGTCAAGTCCAGGGAGGCCGCCGGCTGGTCGTACGAGGCGGCCGACGCGTCGTTCGAGTTGCTGGTGCGGGACGAGCTGGCCAGGGGCGTCACCGGGGTGCAGGTGCCGCGGGCGTTCCAGCTGGAGTCGTACCGGGTGATAGTCGAAAATACTGTGAACACATCACATACCCCGAACACGCCCAACTCCGGAAACTTTCCGGTGACGTCAGAGGCAACCGTCAAGGTGCACGTCGGCGGTCGGCGGATCATCACCACTGCGGAGGGCAACGGCCCGGTCAACGCGCTGGACTCCGCGCTGCGCCAAGCCGTCGTCGGCCAGTTCCCCGAACTCCGCGAGGTCGAGCTGGTGGACTACAAGGTCCGCATCCTGGCGGGCAACGCCGGTACCGATTCGATCACCAGGGTGCTGGTGTCCTCCGCCCGCGGCGGTCGCGAGTGGACCACCGTCGGCGTGCACGCCAACGTCATAGAGGCGTCCTGGCAGGCGCTGGTCGACGCGCTGGTCTACGCGTTGGGGCAGGGTTCGGCGGACGTCGGGGCGGGGATCGACCCGGCCATCGGGCAGGCTCCCGCCGGCACGCGCGCGGGGTTGACCGGAGCCGGCGCCCTGTGAGGGCGCACCGCCCGACCAGGCATGACGATTCCCGGTGGGGCACGACGACCGGCCTGCCGCGTCGGATTGCGGCGCTGCCCGCGACCGGCCAAGGGACACCGGCAGAGAGGCGATCCTGATGCGGCTGGCCAGAATCGCGCATCCCGGCGGGGTCGCGTTCGTCAGCGTCATTGACAGCGTCGACAGCGCCGAATCCGGCTCCGGTGCCCTCGCCCGGGAGATCGCGGATCATCCCTTCGGCACGCCGACCTACACCGGCCGGTCGTGGCCGCTGGCCGACACCCGGCTGCTGGCGCCGATCCTGCCGTCGAAAGTTGTGGCGCTGGGTCGCAACTACGCCGACCACGCCGCCGAACTCGGCACCACCCTGCCCGCTTCGCCGATGATCTTCATCAAGCCGTCGACATCCGTGATCGGTCCGAACGTGGCGATCGCACTTCCGGCCTCGTCCGAGCGCGTGGACTACGAGGGCGAGCTCGCGGTGGTGATCGGCCGCCCGTGCCGCGACGTCCGCGCAGAGAATGCATCCTCGGTCATCCTGGGCTACACCGTCGCCAACGACGTCACCGCCCGCGACCAGCAGCGTGCGGACGTGCAGTTCACCAGGGCGAAGGGGTACGACACCTTCTGCCCGCTCGGGCCGTGGATCGAAACCGAGCTCGATCCCGCCGATCTCGCCCTGCACACCGAGCTGGACGGCATCACGGTGCAGGACGGCCGGACCTCGGACATGGTCGTCACGGTGGGAGAGATCGTCGAGTTCGTTTCCGGCATCATGACGCTGCTGCCGGGCGACGTGCTGCTGACCGGGACACCGGCAGGGGTGGGTCCCATGCAAGTCGGGCAGAGCGTGTCGGTCACGGTCGAGGGCATCGGGACGCTGACCAACCCGGTGGCCGCGCGGCGCTGACTCCGCTGACGCGAACGGAGACGGCCGGGCATCGTGCCCCTGACGCCTTCGGATATCCCCGACTGATTCCTGACTGATTCCTGACTGATTCCGGAATGATTCCTGGGCGCGGCCACGCGCATTACTGTTGACTGGCCATGACAGACACCAATAGCCCCGTCACCCTCCCGAGCCCCCTCACCCGCCCGGTCCGCGCCCGCTTCTGCCCGTCGCCGACCGGGACGCCGCACGTCGGCCTGGCCAGGACCGCGCTGTTCAACTGGGCGTTCGCCCGGCATCACGGCGGCACCTTCGTCTTCCGCATCGAGGACACCGACGCCGCTCGCGACTCAGAGGAGTCCTATGAGGCGCTGCTCGACGCGCTGACCTGGCTCGGCCTGGACTGGGACGAGGGTCCAGGGGTGGGCGGCCCGCACGCCCCTTACCGGCAGAGCCAGCGCGCCGACATCTATCGTGCGGTGGCCGCCGAACTGGTGGCGGCCGGGCACCTGTACGAGTCCTACTCGACGTCCGCTGATGTCACGAGTCGCCACCTCTCGTCAGGGCGCGATCCGAAGCTCGGCTACGACAACTACGACCGCACACCGGATCCCGCGTTGATCGGGTCAGCGATCGAGGCGGGGCGGGCGCCGGTACTGCGGCTGAAGATGCCCGACCGGGACATCGG
>JBBQJM010000356.1:0-4708 GCA_038325895.1 Mycobacteriales bacterium | reverse complement strand
CTGGCGAGCCATCCCGACCACCGACCCGTCCGCCTGGTACTGCGCGAAGGACTGCTCCAGCAGCTCCCTGGCGGCGGACCGTCCGAGCCGGTCCACCAGGTTCACGGCCATGTTGTAGCTCGGCCGGAACGAGGACCGCAGCGGGTAGGTCCGGCGCGAGGCCAGCCCACCGACGGCCTGCGGGTCCATCCCCGGGGCCCAGATGACGACGGCATGCCCCTCGATGTCGATGCCGCGCCGACCGGCGCGCCCGGTCAGCTGGGTGTACTCCCCCGGCGTCAGATCGGCGTGGCCCTCGCCGTTGTACTTGGTGAGCTTCTCCAGCACCACCGTCCTGGCCGGCATGTTGATGCCGAGCGCCAGGGTCTCGGTGGCGAAGACGGCCTTGACCAGCCCCGCGACGAACAGCTCCTCGACGGTTTCCTTGAACACCGGAAGCAGCCCGGCGTGGTGTGCGGCCAGACCACGCTCCAGCGCTTCGCGCCATTCCCAGTAGCCGAGCACCCCGAGATCGGTCTCGGCCAGCCCCGCCGTCCGGCGGTCCACGATCCGGCGGATGTCCTCACGCTCGGCCTCGGAGGTCAGCCGCAGCCCGGACCGCACGCACTGCGCCACCGCCGCGTCACAACCGGCGCGGGAGAAGATGAAGGTGATCGCCGGCAGCAGGCCGGACCCGTCGAGTTTCTCGATCACGTCGACCCGGGCCGGCGGTCGCCACCGTGGCCCGCCGGAGAAGCGTTGGCCGGTCCCGCCGCGGCGCCGGTCCCGCGGGCCGTCCGACCCGGAGCCGAAACGGTCGGCCATCGCCTGCGCGTCACTGACCGCCCTGGCCAGCGCGGGGTCAATCCGCAGCCGCGGCAGGATCGCCGCTCCCCCACCCTGCTGGGAACCGTTCGTGCCACCGCCGTTTCCGCCGCCGTTCGATTGCGACGGGGGTGGGTCGGTCGGCCCGGAGAACAGGTCGAACATCCGGCGTCCCACCAGCATGTGCTGCCACAGCGGCACCGGCCGGATCTCGTCGACCACCACGGTGGTCTCGCCCCTCACCTCCTGCAGCCAGGCGCCGAACTCCTCTGCGTTGGACACGGTGGCCGACAATCCGACGAGCTGCACCTGATCGGGCAGGTGCAGGATCACTTCCTCCCACACCGCGCCGCGGAATTTGTCGGCCAGGTAATGGATCTCGTCCATCACCACCGCGGTGAGCCCGGTCAGGTCCGGCGAGGCGGCGTACAGCATGTTGCGCAGCACCTCGGTGGTCATCACCACCACCGGGGCGTGCGAGTTCACCGAGGTGTCGCCGGTCAGCAGGCCCACCCGCTCGGGACCGTACTGCGCCACCAGGTCGGTGTACTTCTGGTTCGACAAGGCCTTGATCGGCGTGGTGTAGAAGCACTTGCCGTCAGTGGTCAGCGCGCGGTGCACGGCGAACTCGCCGACCACCGTCTTCCCGGCGCCGGTGGGTGCGCACACCAGGACGCCGCGACCCTCCTCCAGGGCGCGGCAGGCATCGACCTGGAACGGGTCGAGGATGAACGGCCTGGTGGCGGCGAACTCTGCCAGTTCCGGGTGCTGCCTGGCGCGCATCGCGGCGGCATAGCGATCTGCCGGGGACACGTCCGATTCGGAGTTCCAGCCGTGTCTGCTCACCCCTCCAGCGTGACATACGCCGAGCCGGGTGTGACGGCACGCGGGCCGGCCACCGGCGTCACGCGGAGCCGGACTCGGCGCTCCACTCGGCGCCGGTCTGGCGTTGATAGGCGCGGACCGCTTCGGAAATGGTGGGATAGAAATGCTCGGGGTCGATGGTGCCGGTCAATTCGTAGCGTTCCACCCTGGCGCGGACCGGTGATTTCATTTCCGCGAAGATCAGGCTGACGCTCTTGGCATTGAGCTTGATGTCGAGGTCCTCGAGCATGTCCGCGGCGGTGGTGTCGATGTCGGTGATCGGCTCGGCGGCCACCACGATCCATTGCGGGCCGGGATCGGCGTCGGCCAGCGCCAAGATCGCGTCCCGGAAGGTGTTGGCGTTGGCGAAGAACAACGGACTGTCGAACCGGAAGATCACCAGGCCGGGGAGCATGTCGCCGTGCGGGTAGACACGAGTGTCGTGGTAGCCGGCAAGATCCGGAACCCTGCCCAACACCGCCTGGTAGGGCCGCCAGGCCCGGCGGAAGACGTCCAGGATGGACAACGCGACCGCGAGGCCGATGCCGGGCAGCACCCCCAGCAGCGCCACCCCCAGGAACGCGGTCATCGCCAACGCGAAATCCGACTTGCGTTGCCGCCAGAGCCGTCTCAGGCCCGCGATGTCGGCCAGCGACAGTGATGCGGCAATGACCACGGCGGCGAGCGTCGGTTGTGGCAGGTTCCGCAGCAGTCCCGGTGCGAACAGCAGCATGAGCGCGATGGCGGACGCGCCGACCAGTCCCGTCACCTGGGTTTTCGCGCCGTTCTGGGCCGCGACCGCGGTGCGCGATCCGCTGGTGCTCACCGGAAAGCCCTGGAAGAACCCCGCCGCGATGTTGGCGGCCCCGAGGCCGATCATTTCCCTGACGCCGTCTATCTGGACGCCGCTCCGAGCGGCGAACGCCGACGCCGTCGAGATGGTGTCGGTCAGCGACACCAGTGCGATGCCAAGGGCTCCCGCGAACAGCAGCAACAGATCGCCGAGCGGCACGAGGGGAACGGTGAAGGGCGGGAACCCCTCTGGCAGCGGCCCGACCACCTTCACTCCGCGGTCCACCAGGTCGAAGACGTTGACCGCAAGAATCGCCAGCACCACGGCGACCAGCACCCCGGGAATCCGCGGCAACAACCGTTGGAAGGCCAGGATCAGCACGAGCGATCCGACGCCGATCGCCAATGCGGCGGGCACTGTCTCACCGTCGGCGCCACCTTTGACGAACCCCAGGAATTCGTCGATCAACCCGTCGGCATCGATCGAGAACCCGAACAGCTTGGGAAGTTGCCCGATGACGATGGTCAACGCCAAACCGTTCATGTAACCGATCTGGGTTGGCTTGGAGAGCAGATCGGCGACGAACCCGAGCTTGAACACCCCGGCCAGCACCGTGATCGCGCCGACCATGAGCGCCAGGATCGATCCGTAGGCCACTGCCTTGGCGGGATCACCGTTGGCCGCGACCAGCGGGATGATGCACGCAGCGATCATCGGACCGAGGGACGAGTCGGGTCCCAGCACCAGGATCTTGGAGGGGCCGAAGATCGCATAGGCGGTCAGGCAGAGGATCGAGGTGTACAGGCCGGTGATCGGTGGCAACCCGGCCAGCTCCGCGTACGCCATGCCCTGCGGCACCAGCAGTGCGGTCAGGATCAACCCCGCGGTCAGGTCCTTCCCGAGCCATCCGGGCCGATACGTCCGCAGCACTCCGAGGCCCGGAACGGCCCGGACCAGTGATCGGCCTGACGACATCCTGGGCTCCCTTGTCACGGCCGCAGCAGCGGGTGAGCGTTGGTCGAAGGGTAGCGACCCGCCATCACCCGCAGAGTCATCCCATCGCGGCGATTACCCGCGCCGCGGCAGACCGCTAGGGTCGGTCCTCATCGGCTCTCCGGGCATAGCGGAAATACACACGACAGGGAGTGGTATCGATGACGGATCAGCAGGGTGCGCGTCGTGGAGTCCTGCCGATCCCGGATCGTCAACATCTCGGCCTGATCACCTACGACGCCAAGGACCGCGACACCGTGTTCCCGCCGATCGAGCCGCTGCTGCCGCCGCGGGGCGCACCGAACGTGCTGATCGTGCTGCTCGACGACGTGGGCTTCGGTGCCGGCAGCCCGTTCGGCGGGCCTGCGAAGATGCCGACCGCGGAACGGTTGCAGCGAGATGGGCTGACCTACAACCGGTTTCACACCACGGCGTTGTGCGCACCGACCAGGGCGGCGCTGCTGAGCGGTCGCAACCACCACTCGGTCGGCATGGGCGGGATCACCGAGATCGCTACGTCGGCACCGGGTTCCAATGCCATCCGGCCCAACACCAAGGCAGCGCTGGCCACCACGTTGAAGCTGAACGGGTATTCGACCGCCCAGTTCGGCAAGTGCCACGAGGTGCCGCCATGGCAGTCGTCCCCCGTTGGTCCCTTCGACGCCTGGCCCTCAGGAGGCGGCGGATTCGAATACTTCTACGGCTTCATCGGCGGGGAAACCAATCAGTACTACCCGGCGCTGTACGAGGGCACCTCCCCGGTGGAACCGGAGAAGACGCCGGAGGAGGGCTACCACCTCACCGAGGACCTGACCGACCGCGCCATCGACTGGATCCGCACCCAGAAGGCGTTGGCCCCGGACAAGCCGTTCTTCGCGTACTTCGCGCCCGGCGCCACGCACGCCCCGCACCAGGTGCCGTTGGAATGGGCGGACAAGTACGCCGGCCAATTCGCGGGTGGCTGGGACGCCCAGCGGGAAGCGATCTTCGCCCGGCAGAAGGCCATCGGCGTGGTGCCGCAGGATGCCGAGCTGACCGCCCGGCCGCCGGCGATCCCGGCCTGGGACGAGATGCACGACGCCCTCAAGCCGGTGCTGGAACGGCAGATGGAGATCTACGCCGGATTCCTCGAGCACACCGACTTCCACGTCGGCCGCATCATCGACACCCTCGAAACGATCGGGGCACTGGACAACACGCTGGTCTACTACATCATCGGCGACAACGGCGCCTCCGCCGAGGGCACCGTCAACG
>JBBQJM010000355.1:0-4716 GCA_038325895.1 Mycobacteriales bacterium | reverse complement strand
CCTGCGCATGGCGCAGGGGCGCTGGCATGACGCGCTCGCCGATCTGCGTGCGTGCGGCAGGATCGAGGACGACTGGGATGTCCGGACCCCGGTGCTCACGCAGTGGCGGGCTGACGCCGCCCTCATTCTCAGCGCAGCGGGCGAGACTGGCGAGGCGGAGCGGCTGATCGAAGAGGAACTCGCCCGGTGCCGCGCATTTGCCGCACCCCGGACGTTGGGCATCGCACTGCGGGCCGCGGGGGTGGTGCGCCAGGGCGTAGCCGGCATACGCGATCTGCAGGAAGCGGTGGCCGTGCTGGAGGATTCGCCGGCCCGGCTGGTCTACGCAGGCGCGTTGTACGACCTGGGTGCGGCGTTGCGCCGGTCCGGACGCCGGTCCGACGCACGAACCGCACTGAACGCGGCGGTCGCGCTCGCCGTCCGGTGCGGCGCCCCGGCGCTGGCGTCCATGGCCCATGACGAGCTCGTCGCTGCCGGCGCCCGGCCCCGCCGGGATCCGCTGCAGCACAGAACGACGCTCACCGCGAGCGAGTTGCGGGTCGCCCGACTGGCCCGTGACGGGTTGACCAATCGCGAGATCGCGCAGGCCCTCTTCGTCACCGAGAAGACCATCGAGGTCCATCTGACCAGCAGCTACCGCAAGCTCGGCATCGGCTCTCGGTCCCAATTGGCCCGCATGCTGTCGCAGGTCGATCCCGCAATCTGACGTCGCATGCGACGTCGTCCTTCCAGGCCGCTGACGCCGTTCTTGGGGTATTCCTTGGGGTACTCCCCCATCGCGAAGCGCCGCTCAGAAGCTCATGGTCAGCAGAAGTCGCGCGCTCCCCGTCCCGTCGGGGGGGATCGGGAGTGCGCGACGCTGACGTACTCGCTGCCGGACTTGGCTGGCATCGGGCGATGGGCTGTGCCGGGCCGGCCAGGCCCCACCCGGGCCGGCCGTGATCGCTCGACGGCTACCTGGCTCCCGGTTGCTGGTGGGGCGAGAGGGGCTCGAACCCTCGACCTGACGGATTATGAGTCCGCTGCTCTGACCAGCTGAGCTACCGCCCCGCCGAAACCCTACCGGCCCGGTGCCGGTCCCGGTCCCGGTCCCGTCCCGTCCTGGCCGTGCCTTCGTCCTGGCCGTGCATTCGTTCTCGCCGTGCCGTTCGTCCTGGCCGTGCCTTCGTCCTGGCCGTTCGTCGTTCGTCCTGACCGTGCCGTCGAAGCTGTGTCCTCAGCCCGTCCCGGCGCCGACGTCGAAGACGTTGCCCTCGGGGTCGGTCAGCGTCACCCAACGGGTGCCGTATTCGTGGAATTCGGCGACCCTGCTGGCCCCCCTGCCGACCAACCGCTCCACCTCGGCCGCCAAGTCCGACGCGACGAGATCGGGGTGCACGCGGTTCTTTCCGACGCGCGGATCTGGCACCTTGAGGAACATCCACGCGGGCCGCATCGCCTTGTCGCCCGATCGCCCGACAGTGGCGAAGTACGGGCTCGCGCCGGGGTCGACCGGGACGCCGAGCACCTCGGACCAGAAGCCGGCCAACTCAGCCGGCTCCTCGCAGTCGATGACGATCTGGGCGAACGCGATGCTCATGATCCTCCGATTGACCCGATGGAGTAACACATCTCGGTGCGCGATGTGCAGTGGGACCGCACCAACCCGAGATCTCCGGTTGGCCGGCGCACGCCCCCATCATCGACCACCGTCGTCGGGAGCGCTTCGTGGCATGCCGGTTCCGTCCATTCGCTCAGCCCCGGGGTGCGCCCGGCGTCAGGTCCGGCGTCAGGTCCGGCTGCGGTACGCAGAGCAAGAGAGCGCCGGGATGCACGGTCACGTCAAGGGTGGTGCCCGGGTCGATCACATCACCGTCCAGCTCACGCGGCTGAGGCCGGTCGCTGACAATGCGAATCCTGTTGCCGCGCAACACATCCATTCGTGGCACCCGCGAGCGGCGCAGCAACACGCCCCACGCCAGTGCCAGCCAGTGGCCGAGATGCCGAGGCGCGATCACCGCCACATCCATGACGCCACTGTCCGGTTCGGCGTCCGCGAGCAGCCGGATGCCACCCTGCAGCCGTCCGACATTGCCGATCAGCACAGTTCGTGCGCGGCAACGGCGGAGCGGATCGTCGTCAATACGAATCTCGACCCGCATCGCCCGGTCCTGTAGATGTTTGAGCGCAGAGACGACGTAGGCGGCGGGCCCGATTCGGGCCTTCAGCCGGGTGGACGCATCGTCCATCATGGCGGCGTCGAACCCCATGCCGGCCATCACCGCGAACAGTCGACCGTCAACCTCTCCGACGTCCAGCCGTCGCCGGCCACCGTCGACGGCCAGCCGGACACCGGCGACGGGATCGTCGGGCAGACCCAGGTTCGTGGCCAGGAGATTGCCGGTACCGGCGGGCAGCACGGCCAATGCGCTCGAGGTCCCGACCAGTGCGGCCAGCACGGCGCGCACCGTGCCGTCGCCGCCGCAGACGAAGACCACCTCTGCGCCCAGCTCGACCGCACGACGGGCTTGGCCGGTGCCGGGATCGGTCGGGGTGGTCTCCCACCATGTCGGCGCCGGCCAGCCTGCCGCCGCAATCGCCGACTCGATCAGCCGCCGACGCTCCGGCAGGTCTTTCACCCTGACGGGATTGACCACCACCGCCGAACGCAACGGTGGGTGCGCGGCGTTGTTAACGCGCTGCATCGCAGGTTCTTGCTTCGCCGGGCCGGAGCGCGCCGCTGTTGCACCCGGCGACTCGGTCGGCGCGCCGGTCGGACTCACGTCAGTTCCGCAACATCCGGAAGACGCTCCAGGCGATTCCACAGCCAGCACCTTACGGCTTCGCCGGTGGCCCAGCGCCGGGTGGAGCGGCGGAGGACGCGAACCGTGGAGCGGCCGCTCACAGCAGCGCCCACGACGACAGGCTCATGGCAACACCGATGATCAGTACCGCAGCGGCGGTCAGCGCCACCGCGGGTGCGACCGTGAACACGTCCTTGACAGTCTTCATGATTGTTCCTTTTCAACAGGTTTCGAGTCGGCGGCAGCCACGCCGATGAACGGGCACGACATGAGACGGTGCGCTGGGGCGCGCGCACGGGAGGTGATGGGATCCGCCATCGCGGGTCCACTGGTCGTCCTCAGACCGGAAACGGGATCTCGATGCTGCCAGCAGTCACGTCGTGGGCGCCGTTCTTGGACCCCTGCTGATCAGCTGCGCTCGGGACTTGGCGACATCGACGGTCATCCGCGAAGCTGGATCGATACAGAGAGTGTAGCTGGCCGGAAGGGATTCTTCGGCGTGTGCCTGCCCACACCCGTTACCGGCTTGCGCGTGCCACCTGCGGAGATCCCGATGGCCGCGGCTCTGGGGTGCTGTGGAGCGTGCTTCCTGCTCGGTTGGTACCGGACCTGGGAGATCATCGTGGGATGCCCAGTGACCTCCTCATGCGCATCCACAGCCCGGGGTTCCAGGCCATGTCCGAGAGGGTGCTGAGGGTCACCGAGCTGACCTCACGCCTCAACCTGCTGCCCTTCGATGACCAGGCGGGCAAGGCCGAAGCGCTCGAGCTGATCCTGGGGCGGGCACTGCCGCCGCGCGTGACGATCTATCCGCCCTTCTACACAGACCACGGCCTCAATCTGGACCTCGCGGAGCGCGTGTTCATCAACCAGGGGTGCACGTTCCTGGACTACGCCGGCATCCGGCTCGGTGCGCGCGTGATGGTCGCCCCGAAGGTCACGTTCATCACCGTCGGCCATCCGGTCGACACGGAGGATCGGCGGGTGTGGCTGACCGGCGGTCCTATTGACGTGGCAGAGAACGTGTGGATCGGCGCCGGAGCCATGATCCTTCCCGGGGTCCGAATCGGACGAGACTCCGTCATTGCCGCCGGAGCGGTCGTGGCCGATGACGTGCCCGCGCAGAGCCTGGTGACCGGGACCAAGGCCGGGTGGCACGCACGTGGTGACCCCTGCAGATCACACCTGCGTCAGCCGGCAGGCCGTCCCGTAGGCACAGATCTCGGTCCAGGTCCCGCCCATGTCAGTGGTGTCGAAACGCATCGCGAGGATTCCGTTGGCCCCCAGCGCCTCGGCCGCCGCGGTCAGCCGACTCAGTGCCTCCTGCCTGCTCTCCTCCAGGTTCTTGGTCATTCCCTTCAACTCACCGCCCGCCAGCGATTTGAAGGCCGCACCCATCTGGGACCCGACGTGCCGGGAGCGGACGGTCAGCCCGAAAACCTCGCCAAACACCTGGTCCACCCGGTAGCCGGGAACGTCATTCGTGGTGGTCATGAGCACTGCCTTCTCCTGTTTCTGTGCTACACCGACGGTCCGAGTCTCGCAGCCAGGGTGGTGCATCCATAGCGATTGGTATGGGCCGGGCTGTCAAGGCAATGAATGGCCGCTGAACTGTCCTAGACGCAGGCACCGATGCCAGGATCGGGTCCGCAGGCGGAATTTGCCCGGCCGTCACCACCAGGGCAGGGCCGAGGGATCTGGGGGCACAAACGTTTGGGCGTAGGGGTTCTCGGACCGTTGGAGCTGATCCAGGGCGCGTCATCAGTGCCACTGGGTGGCACGAAGCAGCGGGCGATGCTGGTGTTGCACGTCAACCGGGTGGTGTCGACCGACGCGTTGGTCGACGGTCTGTGGACGGCGCCGCCGGACCTCGCGTCATGAGACACGCCACCCCGACACCCTGGCCTCCGCGCACAACATCGCCGCCGCGTTC
>JBBQJM010000354.1:0-4727 GCA_038325895.1 Mycobacteriales bacterium | reverse complement strand
CGACGCGATCACGTTTTGGGTCGAAACATCTTTCCGGCACGAAGGAATGAGAATGATGCGAATCCCCGGCACCGTTCAAGGGCGTCGTCGCCGCGACACCGCCGGGCCGTCCGGGACATCCACCGGCGCCCCCGGCATCTGGCCGGGAGCCGGCAGCCACCCACGCGGCGGTAGGAGAATCGTTACCCATGGGTGAGGGTTCGGCAGGGAGCTCACGACACATTTTGCGGCGCGATCCGCCGCCGCCGATGGTCCGCAACGGCTATGAGAGTGAGTGACTACTCGCCGTGCCTGCTCAACACTCGTCGCTGTCCGGCCGCACCGCAGCCACCGGGATCGGCGGGGCGCTGACCGCGGAGAAAGCCGGTACGCGGGCGCACACCCCCGACGCGCTGCTGGGGATGCTGAACGACATGTGCTGCCGCGCGGTGGACTGCCTGCCAGGGGTGCACGGCGCGGGCGTCATCGTGCGGTTCCGGGGAGCCCCGTTCACCGCGGCGCACACCGCGTCTTGGGTGCGGACATTGGACGAACAGCAAATCGAGTACGGCGACGGCCCCATTCTGCGGGCGTTGCGCAGCCAAAGCGTGGTCGCCTGCAGTCGCGGCGATTTATTAGCCCGGTGGCCGGCGCTGGCACCGGGGATGGCTGACACCGAGATCCGGGCGGTGCGCGCCGAACCCGTGCCGGTCACTCATCAACCCGCGGGAGTACTCGTCCTGTACAGCACCACGGTTGACCTCATCGTCCCGGCCCGGGAGCGGCTCCTGCCGATCCGGGATCTGCTCGCCACCGCGTTGACCGAGTACTGCACCGCGCACCCCCATGAAGATCACGCCGTGCGGCTGCGACGTGCCCTGCACACCCGACAACTGCTGGGCCACGCCATCGGCGTGCTGACGGCCCGGTACCGGGTCACCGACGATCAGGCCCGGCAGATCCTCACCGACCGCGCCGATCAGGAACACATCACCCCGGCCAGCGCCGCCCGAGCCGTGCTCCGCGAACACTTTGGGCGCGATTCCTCCACCGCCACTGACCGACCCCATCACGCGGTGATCCCACCCCGTCAATGGTCGCGGTAAGCGGTGTAGTTTGACGAACTTTCTGGCGCCAACTGTCAAGTATTGGACGCACAGCGGGTTGTCGCCTTTCGCGGTGGAACGGGCTGGCCATACCCGATCCGCCGAGCCCGAGGATGTCGGTCCACGATCGATCGGCGGCACCTCCGCCACCGAGACGGGTTACACCGGCGTATTCGTGCAACCCCCCTCAAACTGACCGGTTGGCCCCCTGGCCCGCGACCGGCACGCCCGGCGAAGGATGAGTCGTACCAATACAAGTCAAGAACTGAGATCGAACTCATGGTTGTTCCGCGCGCCATTTCTTCTGCGGCCAATGCCGGCCGTAGCGGCATCCAGGAACAGTCGCGTAGCCACTTTTGTCACGGGTTCGGCGGACGATGCCCGGCCCCCGATGGCGAACAGGGCGACGCACCATGCTCCGCGCAGCATCACCTCTCCACCAAGGGTGCGCGCTTCGTTACGGTCTCCCGGTGACGGTGGCGGCACGCCCCGACGGGCCAAGGACATGCACATTGCGGGAACGACGCCGGCCGTGCGGCGTGTCCGCCACCCGAACCGGCCGCAGAGCTTGCGATGCCACACCGATCTCCTTGGCCCACTCGCAGCGTCGATCGCCATCTACCCTCCGCGAGAAGGGAAGGGGCGGAGGGCCCGATTCTGATCGGGCCTGATGCATGTCGAGTCGGCGGCGTTGACCGCTGTCCGTAGGCTGATCTTGACCGCCAATGATCTCGGGAGGAACTGAGTGGCGCATCAAACATCCGTGACATTGGTTGACGACCTTGACGGCGGGAAGGCGGCCGAGAACGTCGTTTTCGGGTTGGATGGAGCGAGTTACGAGATCGATCTGAGTAAGAAGAACGCCGGGGCTTTGCGGAAGGCGTTGACCGAGTTCGTCGAACACGGCCGGCGGGTCAACGCTGACCGTTCCGCGTCAGCACGGAACCGGAAACGTCCGGTCCCGCGAACCGGTCCCAGCCCGGCCGTGGTGCGCGAGTGGGCCGCTGCCCAGGGCGTCGCCGTGTCACCTCGAGGCCGGATCTCCGCCGATGTCGTCGCCCAGTACGAGGCCGCCCAACCCGAGTGATGATGCTGTCTCGTCCCCTCTGTGGTTCGGCGTCCGCCCCTTGGGTAGGGCGCCGCGCCTACCGGCTGGGACTGACGGGGGGTGGCTGCGGTGTTCCGCGGTCCGGCGTGCATGAGACGACGATGCCGAAGTTCATGGCGGCCGAACCCGACTCGGTGGAGCGTCGGAATGCGGGCGCCGGCCGGAGGTGACGTCGTGAGGGTCACCGCGGTGCGGACCCGCTACGAACACATCGCGGCCGGTTGGCGACGGGCTGCCAAGGAGCGACGTGCGGGTTGCTCGGTGAACTGGAACTGTTGGCGCTGCAGCTGCCGGCGGTGGTGCAACCCGAGCATCCGGACCGCGCCGAGATCATCGCCTTGCGGGCGGCCATCAGGCAGTTGATCACCGAGATCACCATCGGGTTAGCCGATCCGACCTGAGCTGCAAGGATCAGCGGCTGCGGCGCCGCGCCGGGTGACGCGGGGTGCGGGCCGCGGCGGGCATCACCCGCAGCCGGTCCCGGGCGGCGTCCTGGACCAGGATGGGTACGACGTCCCGGGTGGGGTGGGTGTCGAAATGCCGGTAGGTGTCCCAGACCACCCGCGCCACCAGCGTGGTGTCGAGATTCGTGAACTGCCGTGAGAGCCGCTGCGCTACATGGTCGATCGCGGCGCGTTCGGGATCGGAGGTCATCACCTCCAGCGTGCCGCACTTTGGTGGGCTCGGTCAATCACGCAAATTGATGCACCGCCGCGGCGTGTCGGTGGGTTCGGGCCACGCAGCGACACCAGAGCCGAACCGGGGTCCGCGTGGGGTACGTTCGCGGCGCGGTCGAACTCCTGCCAGGTCGGCGCGCCACCGAAGCGCATGAGATGCAGGGCCACCTCCGTTTCGTTGCACGACCTTCGAAGCGGTCGCGCATCACATCACCAGTCCGGTGCGCGGAGGGATCGAGCTTCAGGCCATCCCGCGCGGATGAGAAAGCCGGTGTCGTCGGTCTCGTTGCGTCGGTGCGTTGGACGGCTCGCAGTCTGGAGCCACCCACCGTCGGCGTCCGCCGCTCGCGCTGACTGACGTTGTCCGTCAAGCCGGCGCTGTCGGTGGGCCGTGGGAACCTCGCGGCAAGCCGAAGCGCAAATTGAGGACCGCGCGCCAACTGACGGAGGCATACGGCGGGGTGCTCCGCTCGATGCCATTTGTCGTTGTGAGCGCAGGTCACATCTTAAGCGGGCGAACACCGCCGATTCATACCCTCAAGCACCAGAATACGGGCGCATATTCCGCTAGTGCTGAATAGACGGCCGCCTGGAAGCGATGCCGCCGCGTAGCCGCGACATTGTCCGAGTTCATCTCCCGTCC
The DNA here is from genome assembly GCA_038325895.1 of Mycobacteriales bacterium. GTDB lineage: Bacteria > Actinomycetota > Actinomycetes > Mycobacteriales > Nakamurellaceae > Nakamurella. Next base: position 1,214 of record JBBQJM010000354.1, on the reverse strand, counting down.
AGGGTCACCGGGTAACGCCGACTCGAAGTGGCTGGAGATCCCCCACGAGGGGCAGGATCTCCGCTGTATCAATTGGGTGCGGCTCTTCTGGAGGGACCTCATGCGGCTCTTGGAACGGTGCCGTTGAGGTAGCGGGATTGGTGGACGCGCTGTTGTTCTTGACCGAGGTGCCATGTCCAGTAGGTGTCGAAGTCGCCGTTGCAGTGGAGGGCTCGTAGTTTGAGGATGGCTTCGGCGCCGTCGAGTCCCCAGCGGGCGCCGGTGAGGTCCATCCGGTCTTTCACGAGGTGTCGGCAGGCGCCTTCGATGATGCCGGTTGCGATCGGCCAGCCGCGCTGCAGCGCGGTGGGGTAGTCCAGGAACTCTTTCTTGTTCGTCAGGTATGTCGCGCATTTGTCGGCGTTCTCACGGCGGCTGGGGTCGAGGTCGGCGAGGGTGGCGGCTCGTCGCAGGGCGCCGGCGACGCGGGTCGGGTGACCGTCCAGGATGGTCTGGGCGTGCTTGCGGACCCAGGTCTCGGCGGCGGGGTCGCCTTCCCTATGGAAGGACCAGGCAGCCTTCCAGAGGTATTCCAAGACGTGCACGAAGTCGATGATGATTTCCACGGTGGTGTTGCGCTGCTTGGCTTCGGCCTTGATGCGCAGGATCTGGTGGGCGTTGCCCGGCAGGATGTCGGCCGGGCAGCGCGGGACCGGGGTGATGTCGTAGACCGCGCCGACCTCCGCCATAATGCGGCGCGCGCGATTATGCGGCCCGGCAGTCGGAAAGCCCTGTCACAGGGGAACTTCGTGCTGAGGTTCGCCGCATTATCGCGCTGGTCCGTCCGATCCTTGACTCCTCGACACGGTGCCGGGAGAGAGGAGAAAGATCATGATGGATCGACGTGGGGAGGCAAGCGGTCCTCTGGCCTGCTTTGCGCGGGGATTCGGAGAGGAGCTTGCCGGCCTGGGATACGACAAGCGGAGAGCCAACGTCCATGTTGACTTGTTGGCGGATCTGAGTGAATGGCTGACGACCGAGGGTCTCGCCGCGACGGAGCTGACGGAGCCCCGGGTGGACCGCTTCCTTGGAGTGAGACGCGACCGTGGCCGGCGGGACCTGGTGACCTCACGGGGCGCAGCGGTATTGCTGGGCTACCTGCGAGGCCTCGGCGTCGTCCCGCCGGTCTCGCATCGGGTGCCTGATGGGCCGGAGGCCCAGGTGCTGGAGCGGTA
>JBBQJM010000353.1:0-4745 GCA_038325895.1 Mycobacteriales bacterium | reverse complement strand
GCCACCCCGAAGCTCACCGGGCGGCTGATCTCCTCTCCGCCGACATTGATCGGCTCACGCGCTGCGCACCGAAGCCGCTCGGCCATCGCGACTGCCGCCGTTTCGTCGGAGCAAGTCGACAGCGCCAGAACGAATTCGTCCCCACCCAATCGGCCAAGCAAGTGATCACCGACATCAACGGTGATTCCCTGCAGACGCGCGGCCAGAGCCCGAAGGAATTGGTCGCCGGCGCCATGCCCGAAGAAACTGTTCACAGCCTTCAACCGGTCCACATCCAGGAAAATGACGGCGACCGGCCCCGGCGGACCAGGCTCCATGGAGCGCGCAAGATATCCGACCAGCGCGCGTCGATTTGCCAGGCCGGTGAGTTCGTCGTGAAAAGCAAGGCTCAGTAGCCGCTCCTCGGCAGTCACTCGGGCCTGAAGCTGCGCGAGCAGTGCGGCGACCGCCCGCAGTGCATTGATTTCGGTCTCGTCCCAGTCCCGATCGCCATACTTGATGAAGCCCAGCACGCCGACGGTGCAGTTCGCATCCAACAGCGGAACGGTGGCGGAGGACACCCCGCCTTCTATTCCAGAGGCCTCGCGCACTCGTTCCTGGTACTTCTCATCAGCACCGTCGGGCCGGGTGAGCATCACGGCGCTCAGATGCTCGGTTGCGGCGAAGACCGGGTCGGCGTCGGCGAAAGAGACCACGCCGAGCGGATCGGGGTCGGGTATGTCAGGCCGCGGCGGCCACTCGGCGACCAGGGTCGTCGTTCCCCTGGCCGCATCGTTGCGGCGGAGAAAGCTCAGATCGACATCAAAGTAGTCGACCAGGTGATGCAGCAGCTCCTGCGACGCCTGCGGCAGCGTCACTGCGGTGACACCCATCAAGTCTGTTGCGGTCTTTGTGACCAATTCGTCCAGGCTCAACTTCACTGATTTGACCCGTCTGCCGGCCGCCCGACGAGAAGGGGACGACCGCTTTTTAGTGCCGGAGCAGAGTATTCTGCTCCGGCCCGGCTTCATGAATACCTACAACCCATCCACTGGGAAGGGCAAGTCCGAACGAACCCAGCCCTGAAAGCAGGCCATGAGATCAGTAACTCCGAGGAAGTACGGCGGTAAACGAAATCCAAAACTCATGGTGATGCTATCCCTGATAGTTGGGTCTGCCACTGCGGGGCGCCACCATTGACTCGTATGGGCCGACGATCGTTACAGCTTGTAGTGGTGGGCAACAATAGTGTTCTCGAATGAGGCGCCGGGCCAACCTATCGGGGCGGTCAGTGACCACCAGCAACCCGCGCCGCCGAGTACCGAACAGCAGGCAAGTCACGCGGACGTCGACCGGGCGACGCTCGTCCGTTCACCAGCATCGATGTGCACGAAGACAAGCCGCCGAACATCCGGGACACGCCTGCTCGTTTCGACTCTGCGCCCGCACGGCGGCAGCGGCGCGGTGACCGTGACCGGACCAGCCCCGGTCGCCACATGCCGCTGCCGGTGGTACCCATTGCGCGGAAACGCCGTCAGCTGACCCTCGCGATGTCGCCCGCCAACGCCGGCGCGGCCGCCCGGCCGCCGGTCATCGGCATGCAGAATCCCTCACCACACCAGCGGACCGTCGTCCGGGGCGATCTCGCCCAGGGTGGTGGTGCCGCGGATCTGATCGATGACTTGCTGCAATTCGTTGAGGTGATCGGCGATCCGGCGGGCCAGCTCCGGATGTTCCGCTGACCTCCGCGCAGTGGTGCGCATCGCCAGGCCGATCGCGTCCAGCCGCTCGATGACGTCGGATTGTTGGTCCAGGTCGCGCCTGGCTTGACGCTTGCGTTCGATCGCGAACCGGATCGCCCGAGCGATCGCGGAACCGTCCGCGTGCTGCTTCAGCATGAAATCTTGCGCTCCGCGCCTCAGCGCCGCCACCCCGGTTGCCCCGTCGTCGAATCCGGTCAGCACCACGATCGGGATGTGCGGGGCGATGTCGTGGATCCGGTCCAACGCCTGCAGGCCACTGGCGTCCGGTAAGGCGAGGTCGATGACCGCGCAGTCGACTGTCGCCAGGCGTTGCGCGGACACCTCCCGCAGAGTGGACGCGACGTCACAGTCGATCCGATCGTCGCAGTCGCGTAGACCTTCCTGAGTGAGCCTGGCATCGACGCGGTTGTCCTCGAGCAGCAGTGTACGCAGCGGGCGCCCGGTGGGCGTCGCATCGCCGCTGCTTCTCATTTCGATCGGGGCCGCCTGACCGAGAAGGTTCGTTCATTGGTTTTCGCTGCAGGAGCCTTCGTTTGCCCTGGACGGAGATTGGCGTTGCTCCGATGCGCCTGCATGGTCCGTGGGCCACTGCGGCAGTCTACTGCCGGTTGGCGATCCGGTGCGCCGGGGTCGGCTGGTCGAGCAGTCACGGCAGCGGGCCGGAGGCCGAGTCTCCGTCCAGGATCTCGCAGGACTTCTTGGGAGATTCAGCCTGTCATCGGACGGCCGTTCAGCCGGAGGTTCTCGATGTCGCTGATCAAGATCAGGAAGCCGTCGAGGCCCGAGCAATTTGCCGAGAGGACAGTTCGCCCAGATTGTAGGCGCGCAAGGATGTCAGTCACGGTAGGCGACGTAGCGAGAATGATCACCAGGATGCCGGTGAGGTCCGCGTCTGTCTTGATTTGCCGTGCCCCGTGATCCGATCGACGCACGCCGGCGCCGATCGGATGGGTGACGACATTGCGGAGATCGCCAGAAACCTCAGCCCCGACGGGGACGCCGCCAGGTGACCAGCGCGGTGGTCGGTTCCTGCCAGGGGACGACGTCGCGGCGCAGCCCCGCGATGGCGTTGGCCGCCGCGTTCGCGGCATCCATCCGGGATTGCGCCAATTCATCCCGCAACTCGGCGACCTCTTCGGTCACCTCGGCGAGTCGGGCGCGGAGCGCATCCACCTGGGCCTCCAGTTCGATGATCCGCCGGATGCCGGCCCGGTTGACTCCCTCGTCCTGGCTGAGCTTTTGCACCTCGCGGAGCAGCTCGATGTCCCGTTGCGAATAGCGGCGGCCCCCGCCGGAGGTTCGGCCGGGCGACACCAGACCCTCGCGGTCGTAGGACCGCAGGGTCTGCGCGTGCATCCCCGCCAACTGTGCCGCCACGGAGATGACGAACAGCGGCGCGTCCAGCTCGAATCCGCTGGAGACCTGTCCCTGGGCCGGTGCGTCGCGACCGGTCCTACGGTTTTCCGCCGGTGAACCGCCTTGCGAACGTGGCCCGGTCATGACTTGCCCGCCGCTCCGGCGCCGGAACCCGCGCTCTCCCGAGCGCGCAGCGCCCTGGTGATGGCTTCGCGCGGGTCGTCGTCCTGCGCTTTCGCGAATGCTTGCAGCGCCGTCTTGGCTTCAGCGGACAGTCGTTGCGGCACAGACACTTCCACCGTGACGATGAGATCTCCGGCGACGGTCTTGCGCTGCACGCCGGCACCCTTCACCCGGAACTTGCGCCCGGAGGCGGTGCCGGCCGGCACCCGCAGCCGTACCGAGCCGGACAGCGTCGGCACCGTCAGATCCGTGCCGAGCGCCAGCTCGGGGAACGTCACCGGAACGGTCAGTGTGAGATTGTCGCCGGCGCGGCCGAACAACTCGTGACCCGACACGTGCACGACGACATACAGGTCGCCGGCGGGACCGCCACCGGGACCCGGTTCACCTTTTCCTGCCAGCCGGATGCGTTGCCCGTCAGACACTCCCGCGGGAATGCGGGCGGTGAGCCGACGCGTGTGCAGCACGGTGCGCTCACCGTGGCAGGTCGGGCAGGGATCGTCGATGATCGATCCGGTCCCGTGGCAGTTGGTGCAAGGCTCGGAGAACGCGAACGAACCCTGATTGCGGGTCGTCAGCCCGGTTCCCTTGCACACCGGGCAGTCTCGCGGCGAGGTCCCGGGCCGGGCACCGACGCCGTGACAGGTCGGGCAAGTGGTGCGCTCGGTGAGGCCCAGCGGCACGGTCACCCCGGACACCGCATCGGTGAAGGAGATCCGCACCTCGGTTTCGACGTCGGCGCCGCGCCGCGCGCGGGGCGCCCTGGTGCCTGCGGAGCCGCCGGCCCCGCGGTTGAACAGTCCGCCGAACAGGTCGCCGAATCCGCCCGCGCCGCCCGCGGATTGCCCGCCGGCGTTGCGCAGCAGGTCATTGATGTCGAAACCTGCTGTGCCACCGGCGCTCCCGCCGCCAGGCGAGGAGAACCCGCGGAACGCGCCGGACGCCATCAGGTCACGGGCCTCGTCGTATTCCTTGCGTTTGGTGTCGTCGGACAGCACGTCATAGGCCTCGGACACGGCCTTGAACTTGTCCTCGGACTGCTTGTTGCCCGGGTTCTTGTCCGGGTGCAGGTCCCGGGCGAGTTTGCGATAGGCCTTCTTGATCTCGGCGCTGCTCGCGGTCTTGGTGACCCCGAGTTCGGAGTAGAAGTCCTTCTCGTAGTAGTCCTTGGCGCTCACCCGGAACCTCCCTTCGTGCTCATCTTCTTCTTTTGTCGGTTCAGGTATCCCGATCGGTCAGGAGCTGCCGATTCGCTCAGCCGAACCCCTCGCCGGGCGTGCTCGCCGGGTCCTGGCCACCCGCAACCGGCCCTTCCGCTGTTGCTTCCAGTGGGGGTTCAGGTTCCGGGACCTCGGCCCCGATCTCGCCGGCGCCGGTGTCCAGACCGCCTGGCTGGCTTGCACTCTCGTGCTCCGGGCCGGTGACCACGACCACCGCGGGGCGCAGCAGCCGGCCACCGAGGGT
>JBBQJM010000352.1:0-4782 GCA_038325895.1 Mycobacteriales bacterium | reverse complement strand
ACCGGGTTGTCAGTGCTGCGCCCGCGAATCATCACCACCTGGTCCTGGCCACCGATCCGCAGCCCGGCGAGTTCCGCCACGCTGCCCGGCACCTCGTCGCCGTTCGCTGTCACGATTGGTGCTGTGGAGGCGGGCAAAGCGATGATGAAAGCCAGCCCGACCAGCCCCACCGTGATCAACCCGGCCACGACTCTGCGAGTCCAGTGACTGATCCGGCTGCGTCGCCCGGCACCCGACGATGCATCACACCAGCGGCGGGCCAGTGCGGCGCCGTACACAGCGCCCAGGATCATCGGGACGAGCGCCAGCAGCCCGTGTACGCCGCGGCCGACCACCACGGCGATGATCCCAATCGCGTCTGCGTGCATCGCGTCGACCGTCGGACCGCTCGACCCGATGCGCACGATTTCGTAAGCGGCGACGAAGACCGCGGGCGCGAGCGCCCACCTCGACCGCAGAACGAGCCCCACGGATCCGCCGGTCAGCAGGCCGGCAATCATCGTGACCAGAGCCTGCGTGGTGGTCAGCGGGCCCGAGGCATGGCCAGCGCGCACAGCAGAGTCACCACCCCCGGCACCACGACGGCAACGCCGATCGCGATCCGTCGGTCGCGCCACACCCGCTGGAGCAGCCGCGTTCCTGGTGAATCCGAGCTCCACGAAATGGTGTCCGGCTGACGGTCGGTACGGGCGCTGCCCATGATGATGTCGTCTCCTCGCTGCGGATCCGCCGTAGCCGGTCCGTCCTGTCGGAAGCGCCGAAATACCGGGGTCGGCATTCCGGCGATTCGGGCAGCCCTGCCTGCCGGCTTGCGCCAGTTGCTCGACGGGCGGCAGAGCACAACGACCCCAACGCCCGGTGTTCCTGCGCACACCCACAGCAACGCGAGGACAGACGGGGTATTGCCGGACCGGCTTCGGTGACGCCGTCCGGCGCGCTCCACCGCGTGCCCGGATCGCACCCGCGTGCGGCGGAATCGGACGACGAAGGGCGACGGGCTTGGCAGAAGACCGGCGGGCGTTGCTGCTCTCTGGCAGCACTCGAAGCGGATCCACCGACCCGGCGGTACTGCGCACCTGCACGACGGGGCGCAACAACGCCTCTGCGCACAGGCCGTTGCTCCAGCACGGGTTTCGGCTGTGCTGTACGGCGGGCCGGCCGAGCCGCCTGGGTTCATTCCCGATGACAAGACCGTGTCGGCACACCCGCCGTCACGGCGCTGCTGACCGAGATCTGTTCTGCGAAGGCGGTTCTGGTCTGCAACTCTGGAATACGCCTACGAGGCGCAGGCGGCCCGGGGTGGCGCCTATGGAGTCCTGCCGGCGAGCTTCACGAACCTGTTGGATGGGACGGTGGGCGAGGGCGAACTCCACGCGAAGCCGTTTGGCCTGGATCAAATGCGGCCCACTCGGACCGTGGCGGCGGTGCGATGGCAGAACTCGCAACCATGCTCGGCGACGTCGGCGCCAGGAACCTTCACACCGCGTGTGCCCGGCTCCCCGTTGGCCCGGGAACAGGCCAGCCCGGACGAATCGTCACGGATCCCGTTGTCCGAGAACGCATCGCCGCGGTCCGGTCGACCCTGCGGGCCGAACCCGCCGACCAGCGGCGGGGACTGACCGGAATCTCCATGGCGGCAGGTGGCACGATCAACACATGGGAAAGGTCTATCCGAGCATCGACGAGTCGATGACGTCGTGGCTGTGCCGGCAACGAATGTTCTTCGTCGGCACCGCACCACTGAGCGGTGACGGCAGCGTGAACGTCTCGCCGAAAGGGATGGTCGGCACGTTCGCCGTGCTCGCCCCGAGTCGGGTGGCCTACCTCGACTACACCGGATCGGGCGCCGAAACCATCGCGCACCTGCGTGAGAACGGCCGCATCGTGCTCATGTTCTGCGCCTTCGACGGTCCGCCGAAGATCGTCCGGCTGCACGGCACGGGCCGCGTCGTGCTGGCCGGTGAGCCCGAGTTCGACGACTACCGTCCGGCGTTCGGCAAGGACCGGACGCTGGGGCAGCGTTCCGTCATCGTTGTCGATGTGACCAGGATTTCCGACAGCTGCGGATACGCGGTGCCGCTGATGGAATTCGGCGGCGACCGGGACATCCTCGACCGTTCGCAGGAGCGCCACGACAAGGCCTATTTCCGCGACTACTGGCGCCAGCGCAACGCAGCGAGCATCGACGGACTGCCGGCAGTGGATGCTCCGGCGGCGAACGGCTGAGCTACGAAATGCTGAACCGGCGAAATGCTGAGACCAAGCGGCTGAGTCACGAACGGCTGACCCGCGAATGGGGCCCGTACCGCCGACCCGCGAACGGCGGAGTCACCGACCCAGTCACCGCGAATGATTGACCCGCAACCGGAAGCCGTTGCCTTGTCCGGTGAAACTCCGGTCAACTCCTGGGTGGACCTCGATGTTCTCGGCCTTCGGCCGTGAAGGCGACAACCGGGCTGACCCGTTCCGCCCGGTGTCGTCGGTCGACCAGCACCGTGCGCCGGGTGCTGCCGTCCCCGCTGCCGTGCGGTGCTGAGGCCGATCCGATGTCCAGAATGATCATCACCGAGTCGACGGCGCCGGATGGAGCGACGCCGATCGCGAGGGCAGTCAGTACGGGTAGGTGCGGCGCGGTCGGATCTGCTGCGCGGTCCCGTGGAGGAACGGCCGGGAGAGCCGGGGAGCCAGCGCCGGGGGACAGCAGGCCGTCGATCACGTGCGCATCGAGCAGACCTGCCAGGTCGCGAAGTGAGCCCAGAGGGATCCCGTCGACGGAGTCCATCACGACCGACCACCACCCGGTGTTCCCTCCCGTCCGTGCCTGGGGCTGCGCAGCGACGGCGCCCACCGCCCGAACGGGATCGGCCCCGTGGGTGTTCCAGTCGAGCCCGGAGGCACCCCTCACCGCCTGGTCGCGGGTGACAGGTGATGCCACCACGGGCACGGTGGTGCCACCCAGCGTGAGGGTGCCGGTCAGCGCGCCGCTGACCTGCACAGCGGCACCCTGGGAATGCACGTTCACGGACAGGTTGAGATCCGTCACGGCCAGTCGGCCCGGCAGCAGGGTCCACGGTCGGTCGCCGACCACGTCGAGCCCGACAGCGGTCAATCGGCGGCCGGTCAGGTCGACCCGGACCCGGGCATGGGTGACCACTGCGCCGCCGACTGCTGCGACCAGGGACGGGGGCATGATTGCCCGCGCATCGACCGCTGCAGCCGACGCCGGTTCCTGTCCGGCGAAGCAGGAGATTGCGTCGAGGGTGACGTTTCCGGGCCCTACATCGATGGTTGCCACGCCGTCCACGGGCGGGCTGAGTTGGATCGGAACGGTGGACGGGCCGATGTCCAGCGTTCCGTAGATCCCCTCGAGAACGAGCCGGACGAATGGCACGCCGTCCAGGGTGAACAATATCGGGCTGGTGGCCGGGGTGATGTCGGGAGCCGCAAACCGATCCGCGAAGACGCCGATGCCCGCGGGATCGAACAACGCACTGTCGAAGTCCATCCGGTCCCTTTCCGATCGGTGTCAACGGGCCTTCTTGGCGATCTCCGCTTCACCCGCGGTGTTAACGCGGCGGCGGTCGATGACTCCACCGTGCGCCGGACAGCGAGCCGTTCCCAGGGTGCGTGCCAGTCAGTCGCCATGGGGGTGCAGGCACCCCCATGGCAACGGGTCGGGGCAGCGATCGGGGTGATGGCACCCACGACGAGGGCAGTGCCCATCGGGGTGAAATCAGCCCAGCGGCCAGGTGGAGACCCCGACCCCTACCAACGCACCAGCAATCGGCGCCGCCACCGGAACCCACGAATACCACCACCGCGAGCTGTTCTTGTATTTCAACGGGTAGACGGCGTGCACGATTGCGCGTCGGGTCAATCTCGGTTCGGTCGGCCAGCAGTCGCAGCGCAGCGGCGAATCGTTGCCCGACGTCACGGGCGGGGTTCAGAGCCGGACCGCTCGGACCGCCGAGACCGGCGACCCCACACCAGAAACCCGACACCGATCGCCGCCGCTCCTGGCGCGCCCGCAAATGACGGGCCGTCCAAGATCACCACCGCGGCGAGGGCCAGGACGACGGTGCCGAGGAACTCGGTCGCGAGGCCGTTGGCCCGGCTGCCCGCCGAGTTGATGGTGGAGAACGTGCCGAGTACGTCCTCGAGCCTCTTGGTCTGGTCGTAGCGAGGCTTGTGGGTGGTGACGATGGACAGCTGGCCGACCATGGCCCCCAGCAATTGGGCCGTGCGGAAGGCCGGAATTACGGACCATGAGTGGTGTCCCCAGGCCGCCAATCCGATTGTCACCGCCGGATTGATCTGTGCGGAAATCTGGTGGAACATCATCACCGGGACAATGACGTCGATGCCGTAACCGCTCGCGATCACGATCCAGCCGGAAGCGAATCCTTTGTTGCCCTTGAGGTGCACGTTGGCGACCGCGCCATTGCCGAGAATGACCAGGAGTGCCGTACCGAGAAATTCGGCGATCACTTTCATGGAGAACGTGTCCTGGAATTGCGTCAGAATTCTCCGATCGACGGTCGAGTACGCAGGTGGTTCACGGTCATTCGCTCGCTCGGGAGGCGATCGCGCGTGGCGAACCCGGGGTCGGCGCGGCAGCATGATCACGGCCAGGGGCCGGCCGCCAGGGCCCCGGAATTGTCGCATTTGCTCATGTCAGCGCCAGTGCGAGAGCTCGGGCGGGGTCTGCGGCGTGATGTCGTAGGCCGGCGGCGATGTTGTCCCACCCAGCGATGCGAAGCAGGCTGATGGCGACGTTGCGGC
>JBBQJM010000351.1:0-4782 GCA_038325895.1 Mycobacteriales bacterium | reverse complement strand
CACCGGCGGCCAGGCCGACGACCTCGAACTCCTCGGGGTGCCGGGCGATCACGCTCAACGCCTGGGTGCCGATCGACCCGGTTGATCCGAGGATGATCACCCGTCGGGGTCTCTGTGCCGACGGCACGGCTGTCGGAGCGGTCGTCGCGGCGGCGGTCACGCAGCCCATTGTCCTCCCTGGGCCGGCCGCCCGGGCCGTCGTTGTTCTCGTTCGTTGTTCTCGTGCGACATCTCGTTGGCACTGCGACGGCCCCGGTGCTGACCGGCGGGTTTCTGTCGGCGCTCCCATCCGCTGCTCACCGATGCCTTCACTGGCCGGGACATACTGGCCGGGTGCCTCCACGGAACACCATCAGCGCGCGCTGGCTGACGGTGATCCTGGTGCTCGCGCTGCTCTGCTCCGCAGCCGTGGTGTACGGCCTCATCCAGATCACCGGCGGCACAGCTGCCTCCGCCCCGGGTTCCGCGGGGGCGAGTGGGTCGGCCTCCGACCAGCCGGTCAGCACGAACTCAGCCACCACGAACCCTGCCACCGCGGCATCCGCCCACCCTGATGGCTCTTCCGGTGCGAAACCGCCGGCCGGTTCGGGGATACGGAGCACCGAAACAGCAGTGGGAACAACCACTTCCGCGCCACTGTTGCCCGGCTCGCTGGTTCAGCTGCCGGCCGCCTGGATCGGCAAGGCCGACGTCACCATCACGGTGCTGGGCCGGTGCGCCGCGACGGGCGGCACCTCTTCGTACTCGCTGACGGCGGACCTTGCCCTGCAGGGCCCGGTGGTCGGCTCGGCCGGGCCGGCGAACGCCGGCGGATCCGGGACTGGCACCGGGCCAGGAGCCGGGCCTGCGCCCGGGATCGATCTCGGTGACGCCAACCCGTTCTCCATGACCCTGGGCATCAGCCCGGCGGGGATCCCCGGGCTGACGGTGTATTCGGCGTCGGTGGACGCCGACGGCGCCGTGCACCGCTCCTGGTGGCTCACCAGCGGAACCGGGCCGGAGGGCACCACGCTGATCAGCGGAGTGCTCATCGCCGACCAGCCGATCGACGGCGCTCTGCCGCCGAACCTGCTCAGCGACGGGGAAACCGACCTGCAGCCGTGCGAGGCCGGACGAACCGTGGGTGTGCCGCGCACGCTGGCGGCTGGATCTCGGATCGCCGGGTGGGTCGGCGCGACCCGCGCCGAGCTGGTGCTGACCGGCACCAGCACCGACGGGGAGCGCTCGGTGACGGCACGGGTGGTCGCCACCCGGTTGCCCTGACTTCATGACAAGATGACAGCCAAGATCGGTAGCGGGATCCGAAGCAGATCCGGAGCGGGTCTGAAGCAAGGTCCGAAGCACGACAGCGGCAGGATCAGGACAGTCCCCGGGAGGGCACGTGGCCGGCACGTCATTCGAACAGCACTCGGCGTCCGGAGACGACCAGGGCCACGGAGGCGCGCTGGAACGACCCCAGGTCGGTCCGGTGGTGTCCTACAACCCCGACGCTCCGAGTGAGGAGTGGGGTTGGCACGGGTCCTGGCGCGAGTTCGCGCCACGTGGCTCACGGGCACTGCTCTGGCTGGGCGTCGTGGGCGTGCTGCTGTTCCTGTTCGGCAATCACCAATCGATGGTCGAGAACTGGTGGCTGATCGCGATCGCCGCGCTCATGGCCGGCTGGTTGATCTGGGGCGAGATCAAGATCCGCAAGGAACGCGCCCGCCGGCCGTGAGTTCGCCTCCGGCTCGCCACCCCCGCGGAGCCGGACCCGGTGTCGGGGTCGTCTTGTAGCGTCCGTTCACGGGCGTCAGGAGAGCGGCCAGCTCTTGGTGGGGCGCTGTTTCGAGCGCTCTGTGGAGTGAGCGCCGGGCGAGCGAGGGATGAGTGGGGGAAGCAGTGTCAGAACACGCCGCGGATCGGGACGGTGCGGATCGGGACGCCGCGGATCGGGACGGTGCGGATCGGGACGGTGCGGATCGGGACGGCGCCACCTCCGGGCGTGACTCCCAAGGCGTTGTCGGCCGGGTGCTCGGCACCGAAGATGCCACCCCGCTGAAGTTCCAGGTCGCCCTGCACGAGGATGAATATCTGCAGCTGGACGACGTGGTCGTCACGGTCCGTGCAGTACCGGGGGTCGGCCCGGTGATGATCGCCGGCGTTGTCACCGAGGTGATGGCCCGGCACGAGGGAGCGAGCTTCGGCTCCGACGTGTTCCTGATCAGCGACGGCGTGCTGCCGGCCCGCGTCCAGGAGGTCGCCGAGGTCACCACCACCCGCGTCGAGCCCGAGCGCTACGTGCCGCCGCGTCCGGGTGCGCCGGCTCGCCGGGCAACCGGAAACGAGCGGGCGCAGGCCCTGTACTTCGACCAGATGGATTTCAAGCTCCCCGTCGGGCTCGGCCGCGACGGCTCCCCCATCTACCTGAACCTGGAGTTCCTGGACGGCACCCGCGGCGCGCACGTCTCGGTCAGCGGAATCTCCGGCGTGGCCACCAAGACCAGCTACGCGTTGTTCCTGCTGCACTCGATCTTCACCTCCGGTGTGCTGGGTGGGCGGGCGCTGAACGCCAAGGCGCTGGTCTTCTCCGTCAAAGGTGAGGATCTGCTGTTCCTGGATTACGCCAACATCCGGCTGGACGACGACCTTCGGGACCTGTACGCCAGGCTCGGGCTGCCCGCCGCGCCCTTCGCCTCGGTCGGCTTCTACGCCCCGCCGACGCCGGAGGACACCACCGGCCGGCCGTACGTCACCGGCCGGACCAGCGGGGTGGCCGCGTTCTGGTGGACGCTGGCGGAGTTCTGCGCCGGCGAACTGCTGCCGTACGTGTTCGCCGATGCCGAGGACGAGCGGAACCAGTACACGATGGTCGTGCACCAGGTCGCGGCGCGGCTGCGCGCCGACGCCGCCCCGGCCGGATCCGACGGCGCCGTCGTCATCGACGGCGACACCTGCCGTACCTACGACGATCTCGTGGACGTCATCGTCGCCCGGTTGACCGACGACGGCACCCGACCGCTGTGGGCCGGGCAGGTCACCGGCCTCGGCACCATCAACGCGTTCATCCGACGGCTGCGCTCCTCGCTGGCCCCGCTCCGTGCGCTCATCCGGGCCGATCTGCCCGGCCGCGGCATCCGGCAGATCTCTACCGCCGACCAGCAGGTCACCGTCGTCGACCTGCACAACCTGCGCGAGCGGGCGCAGCGTTTCGTGGTCGGCGTGGTGCTGGCCGCGGAGACCGCGCGCAAGGAAGCGGCCGGGCCCGGCAGCCTGCTGTTCACCATGATCGACGAGCTGAACAAGTACGCGCCGCGGGAGGGCAACAGCCCGATCAAGGACGTGCTACTGGACATCGCCGAACGCGGCCGGAGCCTGGGCATCATCCTCATCGGTGCGCAGCAGACGGCCAGCGAGGTCGAGCGCCGGATCGTGGCCAATTCGAGCATCAAGGTTGTCGGCCGGCTCGATCCGGCGGAGGCCGGCAGGCCGGAGTACGGCTTCCTGCCGCCGAGCCAACGCACCCGGGCCACGCTCGCCAAGCCCGGCACCATGTTCGTCAGCCAGCCGGAGATACCGGTGCCGCTGGCGGTGGAGTTCCCGTTCCCGGCGTGGGCGACCCGGAAATCCGAGTGCGGTACCCCGCCGGCTACCCCGGTGAACAAGCCCGCCGGCACTGCCTTCAGCAGACTGCCGAAGCCCGAGGACCTTCCGCCGTTCTGAGCCGCCGTTTTGACCCATCGACATGCTCCACCACTGCTCTGGCCCGCACACCGACCGAGGAATTCGTCGTGAAGCTTCTGCACACCTCCGATTGGCACATCGGCAAGACCCTCAAGGGCCGCAGCCGGCTGGACGAGCAGCGCGACGTGCTCGCCGAGATCGTCGCCGTCGCCCGCCGCGAACCGCTCGATGCGGTGCTGATCGCGGGCGACCTGTACGACTCGTCGGCGCCATCGGCGGCCGCGCAACGGCTGGTGGTGCGAGCGCTGCTGGCGCTCCACCAGACTGGTGCCGAGGTCATCGCCATTGCCGGAAACCACGACCATCCAGCCACTTTCGATGCCTATCGACCCCTGATGGAGGTCGCCGGCATCACCCTGGTCGGCACCGTCCGCGAGCCGGCGAACGGCGGCGTCGTCAGCTTGACCGCCCGCACCACCGGGGAACCGGTCAACATCGCGGTGCTGCCGTTCGTGTCCCAGCGTTATGCCGTGCGGGCTGCCCAACTGGTCGCGTCGACCCCGGCCGAGAACTCCGGCGCCTACGACGAACTCGTCCGGGAGGTGCTGGCCAGTCTGACCGCCGGCTTCACCCCGGCCGCGGTCAACATCGTCATGGCGCACCTGACGGTCACCGGCGGCAGGCTCGGCGGCGGCGAGCGCGCCGCGCAGTCGATCTTCGAGTACCACGTGCCGGCCACCGCGTTCCCGCCCGAGGCGCACTACGTGGCACTGGGGCATCTGCACCGCAAGCAGCGGCTTCCGGCGGCCTGCCCTGTGGTCTACAGCGGAGCGCCGTTTGCGGTGGACTTCGGCGAGCAGGACAACACCCCGGTGGTGTGTCTGGTCGAGGCGACTCCGACCACGCCGGCGCGGATCACCGCCATCCCCATCACCGCCGGCCGGCGACTGCGTACCGTGTCGGGCACTGTCGCCGAGATCGTCGCCCGGGCGAACGAATTCGGCGAGGACTACCTGCGGGTCTACGTCCGTGAGCATGCGCGCGCCGGATTACGAGAGGACATCACCGACGCATTGCCGAACGCCCTTGAGGTCAGGATCGACCCGGAGTTCGCCGCCGCGG
>JBBQJM010000350.1:0-4788 GCA_038325895.1 Mycobacteriales bacterium | reverse complement strand
CACCCGCACGACGCAGACGGGCCTTCACCCAGTCGGGATCGCGACCATATCGCTGGGCGATCACCGCCAGGCTGAGGCGCTCATCCTGGTAGAGCCGGACAAGGTCAGCGACCAGCCAATCGTTCAGCGCGTCCGCCGCGGCCTCCGAGGGCGGCTCCGGCACGGTCAGATTGAACTGGCGCAGGAGTTTGTACACACCGGAGGTGGTGTAGCCGGACCGGTCGCTGATCTCCCTTCCCGACAGCCCGTCCTGCAGCCACGCAGCCAGGGTTTCCCGGTCAAGTTTTATCCGGAGGCGCGCGTGCGTCCCGGGCCTGCGGAGTGGGATACCGAAGTCGCGCAATCGGTCCCGCACATACTGGCTCGACCAGCCCGACAGCTCCGAGATCTCCTCGGCCGCCAACTTGTCCACGACGTACCGATCGGCCAACCATCGAGCAGTCAATGGCTTTCGTTGTTTCGCAGCAGGTTTGCCGCTCGGCTCGGATCCGGTTGCCGACGAACGCATGGCTATCAAGATAGAGGGCGCGTGACGGTTCCGTTTGGAGGTGGGCGGTGGGCAGTCTCGAAGTGTGGCTCCGCCGAGCGATCCGTTTGACGGACTGCGCGGTCCCGCCCCAGCGGTTGTGCGCGAATGGCGTTCGGCCGGGGCGTCGTCGCGGTGCCACCACGCGGCCGCGTCTCCGCCGGCGCGATCACTCGATATGAAGCGGCCAACGCGGAGATGCAGCATCCCCCCGAACTATTAGACCCACGCGCGGCGAGCATTATGGCTGACTGTTGGTTCGGTCGAAAACTGGCCGCCGTGCTACGAATCTCGCAGCCTCCCTGTCGACGAGCCGTTGCGATAACGTATCCACCGCAAGGTGAGGGGGGAGCAGGTCCCCGAATTTCAAGCCTCTGACGGCGCTGAGGTCCACGGCCACCAGCGCGGCCGTCAGTTGCGCGTCGTCCAGTTGGTGAAGTGCCTTGCGGAGCCGTGAAGGTCCAGCTTCAGCTGAGACGCGTAGCGTGAGGTCGCTGGTGCGTCCGTCCTCGGCCACCAGTCCCGGATCGAGTTCATCGAGGATGCTGGCGAGTGTGAGGTTCCCCCGGCCCCCGGCCCAGGTCCACCACGAGTGCCAGGCACCGTCCCGGGTAACCAGCACTGACGCTTCGGTGTCGGTGTGGGGTGCGTGGGATGCCCGTACTAGGTCAAGGGCGCGGCTGGCTCGCGCCGACAACGTCACGTCGGGAACTTCAGCGCCGGCAGCGACCCGTCGCATCGCATCGGTGACCGCGAAGGAACTGGGCCTTGCCGCACTAAACCATTGCGCGGTGCCGGCGATGTCGCTGGGTTCTACGTAGAGCCGTTTGCGCGCCCAGTCGATGTCGCGTACTTGCCAGGAGCGTCCGGCTAGCAGGAGGCGACGGGGACCGGCCACCCTTCGGGTCACGACCATTGGGTCGATGGCGCCTAGGAGGTGGCGTCCGTGGAAGACCGAGAATTCGGGGGCCGAGGTGAACGAGGACACGAGGTCGCGAAAGTAGAATCGGCCGAACGTCTCGTCGGTCCTGGGCCCGATGAACATCATTCCTTGGTCGATGTCGAGGTGACCGGTCAGCAGGAGGTAGTCGACGATCGTCTGGCCATCGCGCAGCGTCTCCGGATCGAACTCGGCAAGCCACTCACGCCAGGCATTCCTGCCTATCCTGCTTTCCTGAAGACACAGGGCGAGTAGTTGTTGGGCGAACAGATGGCGTGGGACAGGTGGTGGCGCAATGGGTTCGACGTATCCCTCACGCCACAACAGGAGCACGCCGAGTGCGACAAGGACGGCGTCGTCGTCCGGGCAGAGGAAGAGCATCGAACGTGTGCTGCCTTCTCGGCGACCCGAGCGCCCCATTCGTTGCAGGAATGACGCGACCGACCCGGGGGATCCGATCTGGATGACTCCGTCAACATCGCCGACGTCGATGCCCAGTTCGAGGGTCGACGTGGCGACGATGACGCAATTGGTCGACTCGGCGAATGCTGTCTCGGTTCGCTGTCGTTCCTGAGCGGACAGGGAGGAATGGGAGATGAGGGCGCGAACCCCTTGCTGATCGACTGCTGCGGCTAGACGTTCCGCGTCCCGTCGTGAATCGACGAAGATCAACGTCTTGTCGCCGCGATGCAGGGCGGCGATGACCTGTGCTGCGTTGTCGAGGGACCCGACGTAGTCGACGGTGACTGCGGCATCGGTTGGACCACCGGTTTGGCCTGCCTTGCTCGTCGACTGTGCCGATTCTGCGCCGCCGGGCGGCTCGATGACGGGGCCCAGGACGCGCCCTGCGGTTCGGGTGGGTCCTTGCAGCCACCGCAACAGCTGATCGGGATTGCCCACGGTCGCCGATAACCCGATGCGCTGCAACGGGTGCCCGGTCAGTCGGCTGAGCCGGTCCAGCACCGACCTGAGGTGCACTCCTCGGTCGTCACCGGCGAATGCATGGATTTCGTCCACCACCACTGCGTGGGCCGTGCTGAGTAGTTGGTGCGGGTCGAGTCGTGCCGAGACAAGCATCACCTCGAGCGACTCTGGGGTGGTCAACAGGATGTCCGGCGGATCCGCGGTGAGCGCTCGACGCGCGGAAGGGGTGGTGTCCCCATGCCAAACCTGGGCGCGGCGTCCGAGCCACGCGGTGTACCCGTCCAGCCGGGGCTGCAGGTTGTTCAGCAGCGCCTTCAGTGGACACAGGTAGAGCACGGAAATACCGCTCCAATTCTCGTTCTGCATCCGGGTCAGCAGTGGGAGTACGGCGGCTTCGGTCTTGCCGCCTGCGGTGGGGGCGATGAGCAGGCAGTCCTCGCCGCGAATGACGGGAGCGGCCGCGGCCTGTTGCAGCGGGCGAAGTGACCGCCACTGCAACGTGTTCACCACGTGGTGGGCCACAACAGGGTGGAGTTCGCCGGTGGTCACGGTGGCCCAGTCACGGGAGGTCGAGGTGGATGTCGTCGACGGTCCGGGCACCGCCGACCCGCGCTGCGCGCTCGACGTCGGTCAGCTCGGCGTCGCTGACCGTCAGTGCGTAGTCCCGTCTGGGATCGAAGTCCTCGTACAGGTCGACCTTGTCCAGGATCTCGACGACCAGCTTCTTGAGGTAGAGCCGCGGGGCCACGCCGACCCGGTCGCCGAACGGGCCGGCGACGGCAGCGGCGAGTTCGGCGAGGTAGCGGTCATCCACGACGCGAGGGACCCGCTCAGATGCGTTCATCGCGTAGAGGTCTCGCACTCGGACGCCCAGTTCGACGCGGTGTTGTTGGTCGAACCCGAGGAGGCGGATCTGCACGGCCCGCGGGTTGTCGAATCGTGGGTTGCCGCTGAAGTCGGTCGCAAGTCGGGCGGCCAACGGTGGCAGCCGGGGCACGCCGCTGGGTCCGTCGAAGAAGGCGGGGGTCCCGGTCATCACGATGTAGAGCCCGGGGAAACGGCCGGAGTCGACCTCATCGATCAGCTGCCGGAGGGCGTTGAGTGCCTTGTCCCGCACGTCACCCCTGACCCGTTGCAGGGTCTCCACTTCGTCGAGGATGACCAGCAGCCCGGGATGCCCGGAATCGCGGAGCACCGCCAGCAGGCCCTGCAGAAAGCCCAGCGCACCGAAATGGTCGAGCTCACCGCGGATCCCGGCTTGACGTTTCACGCCGGCGGCGACCTGTGGCTGGCCGCTGAGCCAGGCGAGTAGGCCCTCGGCGAGGGCGACATCGCCCTCTGCGGAGGCCCGGCGGTACCCGCGCAGAGCCTGCGCGAAAACCGGTGTGTGGGTGGCCACGGCCGCCAACCGGCGCTCCATGAGTGCATCGACCGGATCGGCGCCGTCCGGAGCCAGTTGGGCTGCGTCTTCCTCCAGCGTGTACAGCCAGGCATCGAGCACCGGCCGGAGCGCCGACGGCGGGAATGCCGCGGTGGTCAGCGATTCGGCGATCCGCCGGTACACGGTTTCCAGGCGGTGCAGCGGTGTTTCGGTTTCGGAGATCTGGATCTCGGACGTGGCCATGCCGGCGCGTCTGGCGCGCTCGGCGATCCACCGGGAGAAGAACGTCTTCCCGCTGCCGTAGTCGCCGCGGATCGCCTTGAACCCGCCGGCCCCCGAACCGACCCGGGCAAGATCATCATCGATGGTCGGGGCGAAGCGGTCGAGTCCGACGGCGAGCAGGTCGAGGCCGTTCTCCGGCACGGTGCCCCGCCGGAGAGCTTCCAGGACGTCTCGTCGGCGTCTGGCCGACACCGGCCCGGTCAGGGCGTCACCCCGAACTGCTCGCGGAGCAGGTCCTCGTCGAGCACCGCGGTGGACCCGTCCGGGTCCAGACCTAACACCTGATAGCCCTCGACGTTCAGCACCCGCTGTAGCACCGCGAAGGCACCCCGGGATGTCGGACCGGCACCAATGGCGGCGGTCACCGCGGCCAACGGCCGGCGACGGTCGGGAGCCTGCAGCAGGCCGATCAGCGCTGCCCGCAGCTGGGTCTTCGCCGGTTGCGATCGACCGGCGAGGCGTGCCTGCGCCGCGTACACCGTGGACGCGAGCACGGCGTCGGCCACCGCCTCGGCCGACGAGGACTCCGTGGCGGCGGCGAACTCGAACCCGGGCAGCGCCTGCTGACCGGTGACCGGCTGCGCGGTTGTCCTGGGCGGGCGTGGCGCGGCAATCGGCGGGGTGACGGTCGCGGGGGGCGGGGTACTCCACCACAGCGGCGCCGGGTCGGTCGCGCGGTGCAGGACACCGGCGGACTCGTCGACCGTTACGCCCGAAACCAGGTACAGCACCGGC
>JBBQJM010000349.1:0-4839 GCA_038325895.1 Mycobacteriales bacterium | reverse complement strand
CGGTGCAGCGGCAGCAGATAGGCGGTGGCGTCGGTGACGGCGCCGTCCAGCCGCGCCAGCAGTTCGGCGCGCACGTCAACGGCGTCCTGGTCGGGTTCCAGGTCGTCGGTGACGGGCTCTCCGTCCGGCAGCCGGACGTTCCGGGAGAGCTCGGCCAGCGGGTCCTCGAAGGCGGGCCGGACCTGCGAGGCAGGCAGGTCGAAGGACACCGCGACCGACTCGATGAAGCTCTTCGCCGTGTCCGCGGTCGCGTTCGGTGTTGCGGTTGGTGCGGCTGCTGTGGCCACCTGCCGGGTCGGCGCCCAGGGATCGGCCAGCAACGCCGGGTCGCGCCACAGCGGCTGCCCGTCGAGGCGCCAATGCACGGCAATCTGCCAGCGCGGCAACGGTTCTCCCGGGTACCACTTGCCTTGGCCGTGGTGCAGCAGGCCCTGCGGAGCGTACCCGGCCTTCATCCGCTGGGCCAGCACCGCGGACCGTTCCCGCTTCCCCGGTCCGTCGGCGTCGGTGGTCCACTGCGCGGAAGTGCCGTCGTCGATGGAGACGAAGGTGGGCTCGCCACCCATCGTCAACCGGACGTCGGCCCGGGTGAGCTGCTCGTCGACCTTCTTGCCGACGGCCTGGATCGTCGACCACTGATCTGGGGTGTACGGCAGGGTGACCCGCGGGTCCTCGTGCACCCGGCGAACGACGTTGGAGTACTCCAGCGTCGACACACACGGGCCGGTCGACCCGGCGATCGCCGCGGCGGTGCTGGGGTGCGGCGTCGCGGACAGCGGGATGTGCCCCTCACCGGCGAACAGCCCCGACGTCGGATCCATCCCGATCCAGCCGGCGCCCGGGATGTACACCTCCGCCCAGGCATGCAGGTCGGTGAAGTCCGCGGCCGGCCCCGACGGTCCGTCCAGTGACTTGACGTCGGAGGCGAGCTGGACGAGGTAGCCGGAGACGAACCGGGCCGCCAGGCCGAGTTCCCGGAGCAGCGAGACCAGCAGCCAGGCCGAGTCCCGGCAGGAGCCGATAGCCGTCTGCAGCGTGTGGTCGGGGGTCTGCACCCCGGGTTCCATGCGGACGGAATAGCCGACATCGGCCTGCACCGCGGAGTTCAGCTGCACCAGGAAGTCGACGATCGCGGTGTCCGGCGCGATGGTGAAACCGTCGAGCCACTGTTTGACGAGCGAGCCGGGGCCGGTGCCGGGGCCGTGCTCGTCCACCTGCCGCAGATACGGCTCGAGGTCGTCCGCCAGGTCCGCCGGGTAGACGAACCCGTAGTGCTCGGCATATTCCTCGATGAAGAAGTCGAACGGGTTGACGACCTGCAGGTCGGCGACCAGGCCGACGGTGATGGACAGCTCGGTGGCCCGGTCCGGGAAAACCAACCGGGCCAGGAAGTTACCGAACGGGTCCTGCTGCCAGTTGATGAAGTGCTCGGCCGGTTCGACCGTCAGCGAGTACGCCTCGATCTTCGTCCGCGAGTGTGGTGCGGGGCGGAGCCGCACCACATGCGGGTGGATAGTGACCAGGCGATCGAACCGGTATGTCGTCCGATGCTCGAGGGCGACCTTGATCCCCACGCTGATCCCTTCTTCGTTGCTGCTGGCGGTGGCTCAGTGGCTGAGCCGGTATCGGCGGAGCGCGACATTGCGCCGACACCGGTCACGCTGCTCGTCAGTCCAGGTACATCTGCTGGGTACAGCTGCTGACGTCAACCGCGGATCAGATCCCACCGCCGTTGGTCGCTCACTCTATGCACGCCGTGTTTCCGGCATGGAACAGGGACGAGGCCGGGAGCTCGGGCATCTTCTCTCAGGCCCGGAACGCCCGGCGCTGCCACGGCACCGGTCGAGCCGGGCCGCCTTTGCGCGCCCTGCGGCCGGCGAACCAGCGTCGCACCGCCAGTGTCGCGACGCCGGCCAGCACGATGCCGACCAGATTGATCAGCAACTGGAGCGCCGAGCCCCACACCTGGGACCACTCACCGAGCACCCCGGCCACCGCGACGTACCCGGCGGCCGGCACCGTGGTGACGGAGATGAACACGCCGACCAGCGCGGCGGAGTGGCGGCTGGTCAACGACAGCATTCCGGCCGCACCGGCCAGCAACGCGACGATCAGTGAGAGCACCCCGGGCTCGTAGATGAACTCGGTCTGGGTGTTGAGCTCCACGAGATTCGCGGCAGCCAGGCCGGTACCGGCGGCGATCCAGGTGGCGAGCGCGGTGATGGCCATGGCCACCGGGAAACCGACGGCGAGCGCGAGCGCACCACGTCGGGCCAAAGAACCACGACGGCGAACCACACCGACCGCGATGGCCGCCAACGGCCCGAACTCGGGGCCGACCACCATGGCGCCGACAACAGTGACTGCCGAATCGGTGACGATCCCGATCCCGGCCAGCAGGGTGGCGATCGTGAGGAAGGTGAGGAATGTGCCGGTCAGCGCGGAATCGTCGCCGGTGCGTGACTGGACCTCCTCCCAGATGACCGCGTCGGTGGCGTTGCCCGGCGCGTCGTCCTGCGCCTGCTGGGAGCTGCGGGACAACGACAGGTCGACCTGCTCGATCGAGATCGCCCCGCGCTCATCGAGTTTCAATGCATCGAGGTCGTCGAGCAGCGCATCGACGCATTCCCTGGCCGCGTCGAACTCGACGAGATCACCGGCCGGGTTGCGGCCGGCGCCGGGCACGACGCTGCTGTTGGCGACGCCCACCGTGGCGTCGATCAGGGCCAGGACCTGTGCGGACAGATCGACCGGCACCAGCAGTCGGACGTGCAGCATCTACCCGGACAGTCTCAGCGTGGGCCGGCGGTGCCGGTGCTCGTGGCGCCACCTGTCGGAGGGGCTGGCGGCTTGTCGACACCGGCCTCCTTGCGCTGGGCGGCGGTGATCGGCGCGGGCGCCCCGGTCAGCGGGTCGTAGCCGCCGCCGGACTTCGGGAACGCGATGACCTCGCGGATGGAATCGGCGCCGGCCAGCAGCATCACGATCCGGTCCCAGCCGAAGGCGATCCCGCCGTGCGGCGGCGCGCCAAAGGCGAGCGCGTCCAGCAGGAAGCCGAACTTCTCCTTGGCCTGCTCGTCGGTCAGGCCCATCACCGCGAAAACCCGCTGCTGGATATCCGCGCGGTGGATACGGATGGAGCCGCCGCCGATCTCGTTGCCGTTGCAGACGATGTCGTAGGCATACGCCAGCGCCGACCCGGGGTCGGTGTCGAAGGTGGCCAGGTGCTCGGGCATGGGTGAGGTGAACGCGTGGTGCACCGCGGTCCAGGTGCTGCCCTCGCCGCCGACCGAGACGGCAGTGTCTTCAGCCGTTTCGCCCACCAATTCGAACAGCGGCGCGTCGACCACCCAGACGAACGACCAGGCCGACTCGTCGATCGCGCCGTCGCGCTTGCCGATCTCCAGCCGGGCCGCGCCGAGGAGTTCCTGGCTGCTGCGCCTGGTACCGGCGGCGAAGAACACCGCGTCGCCGGGCTCGGCACCTACCGCGGCGGCCAGGCCTGCGCGTTCGTCATCGGAGATGTTCTTGGCGACCGGCCCGGCGAGCGTCCCGTCAGGCTGGACCGTCACGTAGGCGAGCCCGCGGGCGCCCCGCTGCTTGGCCCATTCCTGCCAGGCGTCGAAGCCGCGGCGGGGCGTCGCGGCCCCGCCCTTCTGCACGACGGCCCCGACATAGGGCGCCTGGAACACCCGGAACGGGGTCTGCGCGAAGAACTCGGTGAGCTCGGTGAGTTCGGTCGCGAGCCGCAGATCCGGCTTGTCCGAGCCGTACCGGTTCATCGCGTCGGTGTAGGTGATGCGCGGGATCGGGGTGGTCAGGTCGTGGCCGATCAGCCGCCAGAGCGCGGCGATGACCTCCTCGGCGATGGCGATCACGTCGTCCTGGGTGACGAAGGACATCTCGACGTCGAGCTGGGTGAACTCCGGCTGCCGGTCGGCGCGGAAATCCTCGTCCCGGTAACAGCGGGCGATCTGGTAATAGCGCTCCATCCCGGCAACCATCAGCAG
This sequence comes from Mycobacteriales bacterium, assembly GCA_038325895.1. GTDB lineage: Bacteria > Actinomycetota > Actinomycetes > Mycobacteriales > Nakamurellaceae > Nakamurella. The sequence continues at coordinate 829 of JBBQJM010000349.1, read as the reverse complement.
CTGCTTGAACAGCTGTGGCGACTGCGGGAGCGCGTACCAGGAGCCTGGCCTCAACCGCGCGGGCACCAGGAAGTCGCGGGCACCTTCGGGAGTCGACCTGGTCAGTGTCGGGGTTTCGATCTCGACGAAATCGTGGCCGTCCAGCACGGTGCGGGCGGCCCGGTTGACCTGGGAGCGCAGCCGCAGGGCGTGCGCCGGTCCGGCGCGCCGGAGGTCCAGGTAGCGGTACTTGAGCCTGGTCTCCTCGCCGACCGTGCCGGAGTTGCTGTCCTCGATCTGGAACGGCAGCACGGCCGCCTCGGACAACACCTCGAGGTTGGTGGCCTCGACCTCGATCTGGCCGGTCGGCAGGTCCGGGTTCTCGTTTCCTTCCGGGCGGATGGCCACCTTCCCGGTGACGAGCACGCAGTACTCGCTGCGCAAGGCGTGCGCCGCGGCGAGCGCATCCCCCGAGTGGAACACCACCTGCACGACGCCAGACGCGTCACGCAGGTCGATGAAGATCACCCCGCCGTGATCGCGCCGGCGGGCCACCCATCCGGCGAGGGTGACGGTCGCACCGTCGTCGGTGGAGCGCAGGGAACCGGCTGTTCGATCGCGAAGCACAGATGAATCCTCAGGCTGGGGGGCTGGGCTGCGGCGGGACTTTGGGGACGAGGCGGGGGAAGGGCTCGGGCAGGACTTGGGAGCGGGGCAGGACTTGGGTGCGGAGCAGGACTTGGGGGCCGGGCAGGACTTGGGTGCGGAGCAGGACTTGGGGGCCGGGCAGGACTTGGGTGCGGAGCAGGACATGGGGGCAGGGCAGGACTTGGTGCTGGGCACGGCAGCA
>JBBQJM010000348.1:0-4840 GCA_038325895.1 Mycobacteriales bacterium | reverse complement strand
CCTGCGGTGGCAGCGGCCTTTTCGTCCAGCAGGAACTGGTCGGGGCCACTGGGCGCGACGCCTGCGGTGATGGTGGCGATCGCCGAGCCGTCGGCCGCTGGTGCGTTGTTGTAGTTGGCTGCGATGCCGGGTGCCCCGTTGCCGCCGACGACCTTGCCGTCCTTGCCGATGATGAATGTGCTCTGGTCGGTGACGTTGCCGTCCGCCCGGGCCACGCCGGGGAGAGTCTCGAGCGTCCCGACCAGATCGTCGGGTACGACCCGGGTGTCGGCGCCGGTGAAGCCACCGGCCGCGGCGGCCTCCGCCTTTGCGGGCCGGACGGTCACGTCCGGCGCGGTTTGCCGGAAGATCGCGGTGAAGCTGCTGTTCAGGGTGTCGGTGAAGACGAAGGTGCCGGAGACGAAGGCCACGCCGAGCACGATCGCGAAGGCGCTCATCGCCATCCGCAACTTGTGTGCCAGCAGGCTCTTGAAGGTTGCGCGGAGCATCTCAGCGCGCCAGTCCCGGGTCGCCCAGTCCCGGTTGACCCTGACCCGGTTGACCCTGACCCGGTTGACCCTGTCCCGGATGACCGTGACCGTCGAAGCTCTTCATCCGGTCGAGCACGCGCTCGGACGTGGGTTCGGTCATCTCATCGACGATGTGACCGTCCGCCAGGAACACCACCCGATCCGCATAGCCCGCGGCGTTCGGGTCGTGGGTGACCATGACGACCGTCTGGCCGAAATCCTTGACCGAACGCTGCAGGAAGCCGAGCACTTCGGCGCCGGAGACCGAGTCCAGGTTTCCGGTCGGCTCGTCGGCGAAGACGATGTCCGGCCGGCTGGCCAGCGCGCGGGCACACGCCACCCGCTGCTGCTGGCCGCCGGAGAGCTGGTTCGGTTTGTGATCCAGCCGGTCGGCCAACCCGACCGTGCTGATCACGGTGTCGAGCCACTCCTGGTTGGGCTTCCGCCCGGCGATGTCCATGGGCAGGGTGATGTTCTCGATCGCGGTCAGCGTCGGGACCAGGTTGAATGCCTGGAAGACGAACCCGATGCGATCGCGGCGGATCTTGGTGAGTTCCTTGTCGCCGAGTTTGGTCAGGTCGGCCTCGCCGATGTACACCTCACCCGACGTGGCGTCGTCGAGCGCCGCCAAGCAATGCATGAGCGTTGATTTGCCCGACCCTGACGGGCCCATGATGGCGGTGAATTGACCTGGACGAAATTCCACGGTGACGCCGTCGAGGGCGGCGACCTGGGTGTCCCCGGATCCGTACACCTTGCGAAGATTGATGGCTCGGGCAGCGGCGATGTTGTGCCGGGTTGATGTTGTGGAAGATGTGGCGCTGGTGGACATCAGTCTCGCTCCTGGCGCATGAGGGATTGCCGGACCATTTGACGGTAGGCCACGCGTCGAGCGAGATCTTCAGGGTCAGATCAGGGTTCCTACCCATCCTGACCCGGCGTACCCACCCGCGTGCATGAATGACGTGCACCATCGACCACAATCGACGACCCGACCGATTGTGATTTCCGGCACCCTGCTGGAAATGCACCCATTTGGCGGGCGCGGGTCAGTGTCGGCCGGTCGTTCCGGTGAGCTCGGTCGGCTTCGTGATGACGTCGACCATCGCCCCGCGCCGCCACACGGTGATCGGGAGCGCACGCCCGATCGCATCGTCGAACAGCAGGCGCTGCAGGCTTTGCGCATCATCGACGGGACGGCGCCCCGCCGTCAGCAGCAGATCGCCCCGCGTCAGCCCTGCTCGATCCGCCGGGGAACCGGAGATCACCTCGACCACCCGAAGCCCGGTGCGCCGGCCGACGCGGTCGACCAATTCGGCGGGCAGCGGCCCCGGTGTGCTGACCAGGCCGAGATAGGCCCGGCGGACCCGGCCGTCGCGCAGCAGCGCAGCGATGATGCGGCGGGTGGTTGCGTTGATCGGAACGGCGAGGCCGAGGCCGACTCCTGCCACTGCGGTGTTGATGCCGACCACGGCTCCGGTGGCGTCGGCCAGCGCACCTCCCGAGTTGCCGGGGTTGAGCGCCGCGTCGGTCTGGATGACGTCCTCGATGACCCGGCCGGCGTGGCCGGCCCGGGTCGGCAGCGATCGTCCCAACCCGCTGACCACACCAGCGGTGACGGACCCGGCGAGGCCCAGCGGATTGCCGACGGCCACCACCAGCTGGCCGACCCGCAGCCCGTCGGCGTCGCCCACCATGATGGCCTTGATGGCCAGCGCGGATCGCGCCCGCACCACCGCGAGGTCGGACAACGGATCCGAACCGACTACGTCGACCCTGGATTCCGAGCCGTCGGCGAAGGCTACGGTACCGGACTGCGCCTCGTTCACCACATGGGCGTTTGTCAGCAGGTGACCGTCATCGGTGAACAGCACGGCGGATCCGGCGCCCTGGATGGCGCGGCCGTCCCTGCCGCGACCGGAGACCTGCAACGCCGCGACATGCGGAATGACGGCGGCGGCAACCTCGATCACCACCCGCGAGTACGCGTCGAGCGCACCGGCGGACAGTTCATCCGGGCCGGGCGCCGCCGAACCTTGGCTCATGGGCTCCTCCGCTCGATGGTGAAGTGCGCTGGCCGCGTGCCGTGCAAGGCGTGCTGTGCAAGGCGTGCCGTGCAGAACGAGCCGTGCAGAACGTGTCGCAGCACTGCGACGTCAGTGCACTGACTCGAACACCACCTATTGAACGTGTCAGCACCGGGATTCGGCCGCGGATGCGTTAAGCCCTTGGCGATCGTTGCCGGTGCCAGCAGAATGTCGGACCGGCGCCTTCACCCATCGACGGGACACGGGCTACGAGCGGGGCATGAGGATTGCGAGATGAAGTCAGGCCAGACGTTGATCTTCGATGCTGACGACACGCTGTGGGAGAACAACGTCATCTTCGAGCGGGTGATCGAGGATTACCTGGATTGGGTGGCACATCCAACGCTGGACCGTGGCCAGGTGCGCGCGGTGCTCAACGAGATCGAACTCGCCAATACGGTCGCGCACGGCTACGGCAGCCGCGTTTTCCTGCGAACGCTCCAGGACTGCTTCGCTCGGTTGAGCGAGCGACCCACGTCACCGGCCGAGGGGGCGCAGATCCGCGAACTGGCGACCGCGCTCGTCGAGCATCGCGTCGAGCTGCTCCCGGATGTCGCAGAAACTCTGGACCAGTTGGGTTCCCGGCATTCGCTGTTCCTGCTCACCAAAGGCGATCCCGACGAGCAGCAACGCAAGATCGACGCGTCCGCCGTCAGTCACCATTTCCTCGGCATCCACATCGTGGCCGAGAAGGATGTTGACACCTACCACTCGGTGACGAGCCAGCACGATCTTGATCCGGCGCGGACCTGGATGATCGGCAATTCCCCGAAGTCGGACATCCTGCCGGCCCGGCGCGCCGGACTGAATGCCGTGTTCATCCCGAACGACAACACGTGGGTGTTGGAGCACGACGAGCTGGACCCGGACGACGCCCGCGTCCTGCATCTCCGGCAATTCGGTGAGCTCTTGCTGCATTTCTGAGCGGTCCCCGGGTTCGTCGGCGCGGGGTCGCCCCGGATCACGGGAGTTACCGATTCACTCGGGAGAGCGCGTGCGCGGCCTTGCGCTGGCGCACCTCGGCCCTGCGCACCGCCAACCTGGCGTCGTCAAGCCGGCGACGGGCGTCCACCACCTGCTCCTCCAGCATTCCCAACCGGTCGTGCTGCTCCTGTTCGGCCTCGCGCGCCTCGGCCACCGCGGCGTCCGCTTCGTCCGCGACGCGGCGGGCGTCGGCGATCGACTCCCGGCGGTCCTGCTCTGCCCGAGCCTGCGCGTCGCGCCGAGCCTGATCTCGCTCCTGCGCCTGACGTTGCGCGCCGTCGTCCGCCGGCGTTGAGCCGGGCTCGGTGTCATCGGGCGATTCTGACCGGGCGGTCCGTGCTCGACCGGAAACAGCCTTCTTTGCAACTGGTTTCGTGTCCTCACGGCCGTCCTGAATCGCCGGCACGACCATCAGGTCGGGCCCGCCGCCGAACCCGAAACCCTCCCAACGGGCTGGCTTGACCAAGGTCCCGCGATGTAGCTGCTCGGCGACGTCGTCGTCCGCCAACGCCGCGGTGATGGTGGAGACCACCTCGTCCTTGATGGTGGAGCTGGGGTCCTCGTCGCCGGCGATCCGGAAGGCCTCGCGCGTCAGATCGTCGATCAGCTTGCGGCGACGGCCGGTCAGCTCACGCAGTCGCCTGGCGTCGACGGAGCGTTCCGCGTCTCGCAGGTCCGTGCCCAGCTCGAGCAGCGCGTGCACCCGGTCGGGCTCGGACCTGGCCAGCCCGTTGAGGATGGCGGCGGAACGGGTCGGTTTGCGCAGGCCGGTGATCTCCTTGGCGGTAGCCCGGTCGCCCGCGGAACGGGCCGCAGCCGCGAGGGCGCTGCGGCGCGGGAGGAATTGTTCCGGCTCGACCGAATACAGCTCGTCCATCGCCCGGCGCACCGCATCGCGATCGACCATGATCCCCATCCTGGACCAGCGCCCCTCGCACTCGCTGCCTGGCGCGCGCCGATTGGGGGGCACGTCTGCTTGCTTGGGGCGCTCCGATTGGGGGGCACGTCTGCTTGCTTGGCGCTGCTCATGTTCGCTGGCTAAAGGGGTTGTGGTGCATCATGTTGCGTCGTGGTGTGCGAGCCGGGTCGATCCATGCTGGGGGGAGGTATTCGGGGATGCCGTCGGCGGCGAAGCAGATTTCCCAGTCACCTTGGTGGACCAGGCGGTGATGATGCGGGCAAACGAGCACGCCATTGTGGTAGCTGGTGGCTCCGCCCTGCGACCAGTGCTTCACATGGTGGGCGTCGCACCAGGATGCG